>MWCV01000061.1 GCA_002070215.1 Chloroflexi bacterium ADurb.Bin180
GACCTGCCGGTGGACCGCGAGGTGCTGATGCTTTACTCCAGCTTTTACCGGCCCTACGGCCACGCCATCCTGGCCAGCTACGCCGGCGACGCGCCCTCGGCCGGGCTGGGCGTGACCGGCGGCGGAGTCGAGATCGAGGGCATGACCCCGCCCCCGTTTCTGACCTGGGACGAGTTCCAACGTGATCTGCTCACTGCGGCCCGTTTCACCCGCGACCTGCACGTCTTTAGCCTGGAGGGCTGCGTGCAGCAGGGCTTTCTGGAGCGGCTGCAGACCCTGGACTGGGAGGCCAGCCCGGGGGCCGCGCCAGCCTCACTCGAGTGGGTGGAGCGGGCCCGCGCACTGCTGCGGCTCAAGCTGACGGTGGCCAGTCGACCGTGGGCTCTGGCCCTGGCGGCTGCTTCGCTGCTGGTGCTCTGGCCGCGGCGCCGACACTGAGCCGCTGGCCGCCGCTTGGCTGCGGCGCGCCTTGTGCTTACAATAGCGTATGTCCTGGCAGGGACGCCATTACCCCGTGGGGAGGTAGCTATGGCCGAAACCAAACCTTCTTCAACCGAGGACAAGAAAGAGGGGACCGACTGGTCCAAGATCCTGACTGCCGGAGGCGGACTGTTGGCTGCCCTCGCCGCCCTGCTCACCGCCCTCAATGCCATCGGCTTGATCGGCAAGCCGGCGGCTACACCTACCGCAACCCATGTGCCGACCGTTTCGGCCGTCACCCCGACCCGCACCGCCAAGACGGTGTTCTTCAGTGACGACTTTGGCAGCACCACTTCGGGTTGGGGCAGCGGAACCGATGATGACTCGGAGTGGGGCTACGAGAACGGCGAGTACCGCATCCTCGTCACCAAACCCAACCTGGTGGTATGGGTCAAGCCTGGCACCGAGTATGACCTCGCTGACCTGAACCTGTCCGTTGAGGCGCACAGCGTGGCCGGGACCGACGACAACGAGTACGGGGTTGTGTTTCGCTACGTCGATGGCGACAACTTTTACAAGTTCACCATCAGCTCTGACGGCCAGTACCGCGTGCAGATGCAGCTCAAGAACGAGTGGGTCACGCTGAAACCGTGGGCCAAGTCCAGTTTGATCCATCAGGGCCATTCCACCAACCTGATCCGCGTCGAGGCACGCGGCACAGAGCTCAAGTTCTTTGTCAACGGCGAGCTGCTGACCATCGTCGATGACGCCACGTTTGCCTCGGGCAACTTTGCTTTGGTGGTGGGCACCTTTGACGAGGCCGGGGTCGAGGTGCGCTTTGACTCGCTGACCGTGCGCAGCCTGCCCTGAGGAGGACATAATGGCCGGACACAAAGTTCTGGGCATTGTCGGCAGTCCGCGCCGCGTCGGGAACACCGCCATTCTGGTTGAGACCGTTCTCGAGGCGGCCAGAGCCAGAGGGGCGTCGACAGAAAAGGTCTTCCTGGCCGACCTCGACATTGCCCCCTGCGACGCCTGCCGGGCCTGCGTGGAGAGCGGTGAATGTGTCCACCGCGACGCAATGGACGAGCTGTTCCCACAGATGTTCGCCAGCGACGTCTGGGTTCTGGGTACGCCGGTGTACTGGTGGGGTGCCAGCGCCCAGTTCAAGGCTTTCCTTGACCGCTGGTACAGTCTGTCGCAGCGCAGCGAGGATAAGGCTCGTTTTCGCGGCCGCAAGCTCATTCTGGTTGCCCCGATGGGCGATGATACTCCCGAAACGGCCCGCCACGTGGTTCGCATGATGGCGGACGTGGCGCGCTATCTCGAGGCCGAGCTCTTTGCCACCGTGCTGGCCCCTGGTGCCAGCGACCGGGGCGACGTGTTGCAGATGCCGTCCGTCCTGGAGGCTGCCCGGCGCGCCGGCCAGGAGGCGGTGTCGTGAACAAGCGCGAGCGCCTGGAAGCTACCATCGCCGGCGAGCGAGTGGATCGACCGGCGGTGGCCCTGTGGCGCCACTGGCCCGGCGATGACCAGCGCGCCGCTGACCTGGTGCGCGCCACGCTCGACTTTCAGCGCCAGTACGACTGGGACCTGGTCAAGTGTATGCCGGCCAGCAACTATTGCCTGGCGGACTGGGGCGTTCAGTCCACCTACCTGGGCAGCGAAGAAGGTACCCGCCAGTGGGGCCCGCGGCTCATCCAGAGCCCCGAGGACTGGACCCGCTTACGCCCGCTCGACCCGCGCCAGGGTATGCTCGCTGAGATGCTCACGGCGATGAAGGCACTCGGCCAGGAGCTGGGCGAAGAGACACCCTTCATCTGGACCATCTTTGACCCGCTCTCCCAGGCCAAGAACCTGGCCGGCGAGCGGCTGCTGTCGGACTTGCGCCAGTACCCCGAGCTGGTCGAGGCCGGCCTGCAGGCCATCACCGAGAGCTGCGTGCGCTTTGTCGAGGCGGCGTTGGACACCGGCGTGGCCGGCATCTTCCTGGCTCTGCAGTACGCCAGTTTCAGGCTGATGAGCCTGGAGGAGTACCGCCGCTTTGGCCAGCCGTGGGACGAGCGCATTCTGGCCGCGGCGAACAGCCTGTGGTTGAACCTCTTGCACCTGCACGGTGATGACGTGATGTTCGACCTGGCTGGCGACTATGCTTCTCGCCGCCGCCTGGCCATCCTGAACTGGCACGATCGGGAGACGCCGCCGTCCCTCCACGATGCGCTGCCGCGCTTTCCCGGCGCTTTGCTGGGCGGCCTGCACCGCACCGACACCATGCTGCGCGGCACGCCGCGCGATGTGCGCCAGGCCGTGCGTGAGGCGGCGGAAATGACCAACGGGCGCCGGTTGATCGTCGGCACAGGCTGTGTGCTCTGGATCCCAACGCCCGTGGGCAACATTCGTGCGGCCAGAGAGGCCGTCGATTCCCTCTAGTCCGTACCGAACCTAGTGGGGCAGGTGTTCGTCCAGCCACCCCACCACAAAGCCGAGCACCTGCTCCTTCTCCGGTTCGTTGTGCGTCTCGTGTGAGAGCCCCTCCCACAGTTGCAGCGTGCAGTCCCTCTTGACCAGAGCCGCCACGTCCTTCGAGCCCTGTGGAAATGCCAGCACATCGTTGGTGCCGTGCATCAGGAGCAGGGGCACGGGGAACTCGCTGCCGTGCTCGTACACGTAGGCGATGGCCTCTTGAAAGACGTTGGCCGCGCCGAACGTGACCCGGTCGTGCACCAGGGGATCATTGACATAAGCCTGAATGACAGCCGGATCGCGGGAGATAGACTGGGGGTCGAGCCCGCTGGACAAATCGCCTGTCGGAGCAACCTTGCCCATCACTTTGGCCACCGCCAGCTTGGCCTTTTGCTCGTGCAGGGCCGTGCGCAGTCCCGGGGACGTAGAGACCACTCCGGCGATGGGCGGGTGGCGGCTCAGTGCATAGTCGAGGACAAAGATGCCGCCCAGACTGTGGCCGTACAGGAACAGCGGCTTGCCCGGCACGAGCTCGCGCGCCCGGGCCACGAGCTGGTCGATGTCCTTCAGCAGCGCTTCGAAGGACGGGGCATGGCCTTTCTGGCCCCCGGACTGGCCATGGCCGCGCAGGTCGCGCGTCACCACAGCATAGCCGGCCCGGTTGAGCGCGGCAGCCACGTGCCCGTAGCGCCCGCTGTGCTCACCCAGGCCGTGCACCAGGGCGACCACCGCCTTGGTTCCGGTGTCAGGCAGCCAGGCCTGAGCGTAGACTGGCAGGCCGTCAAAGGATTGCCAGGTCATTTCAGTGTGCGACATTGAGCACCTCCCTCGCTCCATCGGTTAGTGCCATTCTACGGCCAAAACACTCGGTGGACAAGAAAAGAGGCCGGACTCGGCTTTCACCGAGCCCGGCCCTTTTGCTACCTGCGACTCACTGCCGGACAGAGATGCCTAGTGCCAGCGGATTACCAACCGCGGTCGCACTGCGACATCGCCGTTCTCAGAGCTGGCAAAGAAGTACGTTGCCACCGCAGGATCGGCCTCGAGGAGCACACCATAGTTCGGCACTTCGCCATTGACCCAGGCCTGGGCCAGGTCGGTCACGTCGAACGAGTACCAGCGGCGCGGCCCGACCGTTGCTTCGACCCACTCGGCCGGCTCGAAGCGGTCCGTCGCGGCGTTGCTGCAGCCGGGAGCGCCCCATGGGACGAGAGAGGTAGCGTGCGTAAAGGTTGCTTCATTCGCCACCCACTCGCGCCGAACGGCATAGGCACTCACGGTCAAGTTGTCACCGCTCCAGCCCTTGGCATAGAGCTGCAAGGCAGCCGAGTCCACAACTGCGCCCGCGGGGAGCTTGAACGGGAACGTGATCAGCCCCGCATACTGCCGCTTCCAGCCGACCTGGATCAGGGGCTCCGCCGCGTAGTTCTTGCGCTGGTCGTAGCGGTCGATAAAGGTGTCCTGTGCCTTGTTGACAGTGAACTGGATGCGCCCGTCGATGGCATGGTCGATCGGTCCGAATGCCTGATTGTAGTACTCGATGTACTCGTTCAGACCGAGCTGCATGTCAAAGTAGGTGTCCCAGCGGTTCGTGCCCTGGTTGAAGGCGCTAAAGTTGTCACCGCCCGTGGCCAGGAAGTTGTTGGTCACCACACGGTAGGTCGCTGCCGGATCGAGCAGGTGGCCGCCGATGCGTACGTCGTAGGCGTACGACTCGGTCGGGGTCGCGCAGCCGCAGTCATTGTACCAGCGCCAGGTGATGCCAGACGACTGCAGGATGCCCTTGTACAGCGTGGCAGCCTGATTGACCAGTGACTGGATCTGCGCGCCGGTGAGGTCCATCAGGAACAGGGTGTTGGCAAAAGGCAGTACGCTGAAGGTGTCGCCCCAGGTGAGGTTGTACGGCAGCTCAGCGCCAGCCGGCGCCTTGATGTCCGCACGCAGTCCACCAGCGTTGGTGAAGGCTACCTGAACAGAGCCGTTCACGACACCGTCGTCGTACTCGTCGGCCTTCCAGAGCATGCTGTCTGCGACCAGGTTGCCCATATTGGACTCGCCGTTATAGTTGCGGACCAGGTCGACCACTGCGGTGCCTACTGGCTCGGCCAGGATCGGCGCCACCAGGTCGGCCCAGTACTGCACACGGTCGGCGATAGCCTTATCGGCCGGAAGCTTGTTGTTGATGGTGATCAGCTTGGCCTGCTTGATGGTAAAGGTCTTGGCCCACGGGTCGATCACCACGTCGATGCGGCCCAGCTTGCGACCGGCATAGTTGGCCTGCACGATGGCGGTGTGGCCCACCCAGACCGGGGCTTCGAGCGCTTCGTGCGCGTGCCCGGAGATGATCAGCGGAACCGGCTTGCCGGCGTCGATCAGCTCCTGCGCGACCGTCTTCATGCCCTTGAAGCCAGCGCTGTCATCCTTGCCCATGTGGGCCAGCAGGATGACCGCGTCAGCCTGAGCGGCAACCTCATCATAGTAGTGCAGCACGGCTGCGGTCATGTCCTTGAACACGATGCCGTCCGTCGTGCCGCGCAGGGTCACGTTCGGGGTCTCGTCCGTGGTCAGGCCGATAACGCCGATCTTGACCTGCGATGTGCCGCTGCCCAGGGTCAGGATGTGATACGGTTTGACCCAGGCGGGTGAATCCCAGTCCGTCCCCGCCACGACGATATTGGCGCTGACGAACGGGAAGTCGGCCTGGTCAACGCGCTCCTGGAGAACGGCCTGTCCCTTGTCAAACTCGTGGTTGCCGATGCCCGACAGCACATAGCCCATGCGGTTGTAGATGTCGATGGCCGGCTCGCCCATCAGCAGCGCCGAGATCGGGGCACCGCCAAAGAAGATGTCGCCGCCATCGAGCAGGGCCACGTTCTCTGCCTTGTACTCGTTGCGGATCAGGTTGACCTGCTGCGCGATGTAGGCCGACCCGCCGCGACCACTCGAGTCGGGCTCGAGGTTGCCGTGGAAATCGTTGGTGTGGAGCAGGGCTACTGCCTTCAGGAAGCGAACACGGCCCTCGTACTGAGGCGACACGGTGCCCTTGTCCTTGATATAGTCGATGACCACATCGCGGACGTAGAGCTGCGTATCGGCAACAGTCTGGTCCAGAGGCCAGATAGTCACGCCGCTGTCGCTGTACTGGCAGGCGCCTGCAGCCAGATAGTTGACTGTCGACACGTTGTAGAACTTGGTGGCGTCGTCAAAGTCGACCGGTACTCCGTCGACAGTCAGGGACAGCACATTGTCGCCCGCTTCCGGAACAGTCGGGTCAAAGGTAATGGCCCGGCCATGGTTCGTGTCCAGGAAGCAGGTGGTGTAACGTGCCTCGCCCTTGCGCCACAGATCATAGTTGAAGAAGCTGCGCTCCAGCACCTTCTTGATCTGAGGGCCGTTCATCCGTAGTACGAGCAACGAGTTCTCGTACGGCATCAGGGTGAACATGTCCTGGACCTTGAGCTGGCCAGCCGCCACACTCTGGTTGGTCATAGCACCCGACAGATGGATGTCCACGTGGATGCCCGCCTTCTCGAGCGCCCAGACCGCAGCATCGGCCTGGAGGTTCGAGCCGCCCGTCTCTTCGTAGAAGGCAGTGCGGGTGTCGAGCGGCGTGGTGCTGTTGCCGATCACGGTGCCGGTGTAGGCGTTAAAGTCGGCCTGGTAGGGATCCAGGAGGGTAGCGATCGCCGGGTCGGCCGGCTCGAGCCCTGCCGGCAGCAGCCTGCCTTCGCGCAGGACCATCTCATAGCCGCCGCCAGCCTTGGCTACATAGCCCACGTTGACCTTGCCCAGGTAGCCGGCATAGCGTTCGGCCTGCGCTATCAGCGTTCCGTGGGGGTTGGTGGCCGAAGTCACCAGCACGGCCGGATCCAGCTTGGTGTGGCTGTGTCCGCCGATGAGCACATCGATGCCAGGGACGTTCTCGGCCACAAAGACGTCGGTATCCTCAGCACGAGAGCCCTCGTATGGAGCGTAGCCCAGGTGCTGGATCGACACGACCAGGTCAGGGTTCTCTGCCTGGACCTTGGGCAGCACGCGCACAGCCGTCTCATAGCCGCCCTCAAAGGTCAGGCCGGGGATGTTGCTCGGCAGCTCATAGGAGGGCACTCTCGGGTTGGTCATGCCAAGTACGCCGACCTTCATTCCATCGACGGCAAAGGTCTTGTACTCGATGACCTTGCTATAGTCGACGCCGTAAGCGCCCGAGTCGTGCAGGTTGCCCGCCAGCCAGGGGAAGGTGGACTGGGTCTGATAGTTGTGGAAACTGGCGGGGCCAAAGTTGAACTCGTGGTTGCCGAATGTTGCCGCGTCATAGTGTAGCGCATTCAACACGGCAATCATTGGGTTCGGCAGCGCGGTTGACCCGCCGGGCGTGGCGCCGGGAGCGTTGCGATAGTAGAAGGCAAATGAGTTGCCCTGCACCAGGTCGCCGGCCGAGAACAACAGCACGTTGGGGTTCTTGGCCCGCTCGGCCTTGATCAGGCTGGAGACGTAGCCCATACCCTGCGGGACGCCCTTGTTCAGCTCGGCCATAGCGCGGCCGTGCTCGTCGTTGGTGTGGAGCACGGTCACAACTTTGTCGAGCTTTTTGATGCGGCCGGACACCGCGTAATCGATGGGGCCCTTGGTGTTGTTGTACATAACGATGTACTCATTGAGGGCCTGCTGCATATCGTAGTAGGTGTCCACACGGTTCTTGCCGGCGCTAAAGGTCACAAAGTTGTCGCCGCCCGTGGCCAAAAAGTTGTTGGTCACTACGCGGTAAGTCTTCTTATAGTCCAGCAGGGCTCCGCCAACCTTGACACCGTAGGCGCCCCAGGCAGTGGGATTCGGCGAGTTCTCCTTGTTGTAGTAGAAGAACTCGACGCCCGCGACCTGCAGATGGCCCTTGTACAGCGTGGCCGACTGATCCAGCAGCTTTTGGATCTGATAGCCGGTCAGGTCCATCACGAACAGGGTGTTGGCAAAGGGCAGCACGCTAAAGGTCTGGCCCCAGGTAAGCGGAGCAGGCAGCGGGGTGCCGTCCGGGAGGGGCAGGTCGGCGCGCAGGCCGCCAGCGTTGGTGAAGGCCACCTGCACCGAGCCGTTGACCTCACCGTCGTCGTACTCGTCGGCCTTCCACAGCATGCTGTCCGCGACCAGGTCGCCGATGTTGGACTCGGCGTTATAGTCGCGGATCAGGCTGACGTTGGTGGTGCCAACCGGCTGAGCCATGATCGGCGCGACGACGCCCTTCCAGTAGGCGACACGAGCGGCCACATCCGGGTCGGCCGGCAGGGTATTGTTGATGGTGATCGCCTGGAAGGCATCGACCGTCAGCTTTTTGGTGGCAGGATCAATCGTCGCCGTGACGCGGCCCAGGTTCCGGCCAGCATAGTAGGCCTCGACGATTCTGGTGCCGCCAACCACGATCGGGGTAGTAATCTGCTCGTGCTGGTGGCCGCCGATCATCAGGTCGACTGGCTTTCCGGCGTTGATCAGTTCCTGGGCGATCGTCTTGAGGCCCTTGTAGGGACCGCTGTCGTTCGTGCCGACGTGCGCCAGCACGATCAAGGCATCGGCCTGGGCCATCACTTCATCATAGTAATGCAGCACGGCCGCAGTGGGATCCTTAAAGACGATACCGTCGGTAGTGCCCTTGAGGGTCACGACCGGCGTCTCGTCCGTGCTCAGGCCGATGATGCCCAGCTTGACCTGATCGCCCACGGGGCCGACGTTCAGAATGGTGTAGGGCTGCACCCAGGCGGGATGATCCCACTCTGTGCCTTCGACCACGACGTTGGCGCCGACCCAGGGATAGCCGGACTGGGCGGTGCGCTCGGCAAGGACGGTCTGGCCCTTGTCGAACTCGTGGTTACCGTAGCAGCCCACCTGATAGCCCATCATCGTGAAGACGTCGATGGCGCTCTCGCCCATCGTCAGGGCCGAGATAGGGGCTCCGCCAAAATAAACATCGCCGGCGTCGATCAGTGCCACGTTGGCCGCGCCTACTTCCGCGCGAATGGCATTGATCTTGCCGGCGAGGTACGCCGCACCTCCACGGCCGCTGGAGTCGGGCTCCAGGTTGCCGTGAAAGTCATTGGTATGCAAGATAGTGATCTGCTTGACTGCCGACGCTTCGCCATGCGTGGGGAGGGCACCCACCAGCGTGGATACCAGCATGGCGAGGGTAAGGAGAATCGCCAGCACTCTCTTCTTGGAACTCGACACTTTGCTTCCTCCTTTGGGGTTTGAAACAGACGAACGCGAACACCCAGTGTCAAGAGTCGGAACCAGGGAGCCTGTGACCACCTCCTTCCCTACGCTCTCGTCGAGCGTGGAATGCACGCTCGGTTGCAAAGACAAAAAGCTGCGAGGGACCGCCCGAGCGAGGTTAGCCGGGCGACCTTGCCAAGCCAATTGCCATTATAACCGCAGCCCCGAAAAATGCAAGCAGCGGCGGTTTTGTCGTGGCGACAATGAAGGCGTAGAATGGCATCTATGGTCGACCCACAAGACATGTCGGAAGACAACGCTCGACAATACTCGCCACCGCCGAGGCCCATGCTCTCCCTGGCCGGCGCGGCCCTGCGCGAGCTGATCCTGACCCTGCTGCCCGCCCTGGTGCTGGTGCTGTTCATCAACGTCTATGTGGCCGAGGCGGCCCTGGTCGAGGAAGGCCCCAGCATGCAGCCCAACCTCTACCGCGGCGATCGGGTGATGACAGAAAAAGTCTCCTACCGGCTGCACGAGCCGCAGCGCGGCGACGTGGTGGTGGTCAGCCGGCCGGCGGGGGAAAAATCGCTCATCAAGCGCGTGATCGGCCTGCCAGGGGAAGTGATCGAGGTGCGCGACGGCCACGCTTTCATCGATGGCCTGCCGCTGGAAGAACCCTACGTGACCTACTTTGGCGGCCCGAGTTACCCGCCCACGCGTATCCCGGAAGACTGTGTCTTTGTGATGGGCGACAACCGCCCCAACTCGCGCGACTCGCGCCACATCGGCCCCGTACCCATCGACACCATTCGCGGCCACGCGCTGTTCATCTACTGGCCGCTGCAGCGCGTTCAGGAAGTGCCCTGATCTAGTCCCCGATCTTGACCGCCGCCGGCAGGTCGATGGTGAAGGTGGTCCCCTGGTCGGGCTGGCTCTCCACCTGGATCTGACCGCCCTGCGCCTGCACCAATTGCCGCGCGATGGCCAGCCCCAGTCCGGTGCCCTCGCCGTGCCCGCCATCCTTGCCGCGCCAGAACCGGTCGAACAAAAAGGGCAGGTCCTGCTCCGGAATGCCCCGGCCCGTGTCGGTCACCGTCAGGCGCACGCCACTATCGGTGGCCGCGGCGCCCAGGGTGATGCGCTGGCCCCGCTCGCAGTAGCGCAGCGCGTTGGCCACCAGGTTGCTCAGCACCTGGCCCAGCCGCACCTCGTCCCCGGTCAGGGTCAGCTCTTTCTCGCCCGCGTCAATGTTCACCGCGAGCTCTACCCCTGCCGCCTCGGCCTGCCCGCTCAAGCTGGTGGCGATGTCCTGTAGCAGCTCTCGCACCACCACGGTTTCCTTCAACAGGCGGAGCTGCCCCGCCTCGGCCACGGAGAGCGTGCGCAGGTCATCCACTAGCCGCCCCAGGGAGCGCGTTTCGCGCAGGGTGGAGAGCAGGTGCTCCTCGTCCGGCTCGTACACCTCGTCGAGGATGCCCTCCAGGTTGCCCTGGATGATCTGCAGGGGCGTGCGCAGCTCGTGGGCCACGTCGGCGGTCAGGTTCTGGCGCAGCTCCTCGGCGTGCTCGAGCTGCTCGGCCATGCGGTTGAAGGAGCGGGTCAGGCGCGCCAGATCGCCGCGCCCGGCCTCGGTGACGCGCGCGGTCAGGTCGCCCGCGGCAATGCGGTCCGCCGCGGAGATGAGGTCGCTCAGGGGTGCGGCATAACCACGAAAGGCACGGCGCGCCACAAGGACCGCGAGCAGCGGGAAGAGCACCGCCGACGCGGCAGCGATCAGCCACGGCAGCAGGTCGGCTGTTCCCCCGGGTCGCAGCAGGGTGGTGATGGCATAGACCAGCCCGGCCAGCCCCAGTGCCAGCCCCAGGGTAACTACCCCAAAAGCCACCCACAGCCGCAGGAACATCCTACGCCGGCGGTGCCGATGCACCCGCCAGGCGCGGCGCCGCTGGCCCTCGTCCAGTCCCTGCCATCTCTCGCGGGCCGAGGCGGAGTGTCGCCCGTTGTGTTCGTGCTCCAGAGGACCCCGGGTCACGGCTTGACCTCTTCTTCCAGCTTGTAGCCCACGCCATAGACGGTGACGATGTAGCGCGGGTGCGTGGGGTCTGGCTCGAGCTTGCGGCGCAGGTTCTTGATGTGGGCGTCCATACTGCGGTCGTACCCTGCGTAGGCCACGCCGTGCACCCGGTCGAGGAGCTGCTCCCGCGACAGGGGCTGACCGGGATGCTGCGCCAGCGCCGCCAGCAGGGTGAACTCGGTGCGGGTCAGCTCGATGGGCTCGCCGGCCCGGGTGACCCTGTGCCTGGCCAGGTCGATCTCCAGGTCGGCCACGCGCAGCAGGTCAGGGTTGCGCTGGCCGCCCTTCACCCGGCGCAGCACGGCCCTCACCCGCGATACCAGCTCGCGCGGCGAAAAGGGCTTGACCACATAGTCATCGGCGCCCAGCTCGAGGCCGATCAGCCGATCCGCCTCATCCACCCGCGCAGTCAACATAATGATTGGTACGGACGATTCGGCGCGCAGGGCACGGCACAGGTCGAGGCCGTCCATCCCCGGCAGGTTGAGGTCCAGCACCACCAGGTCCGGCCGCGACTCGCGGGCCATCAGCAGGGCCATCTTGCCGTCGCCGCAGCCCAGCGAGCGAAAGTTGGCCTTGTTCAGATAGTCACGCACCTGGCGCACGATGGCCGGCTCGTCGTCTACCACCAGGATCAGCTCGTTCATTGGCCAGGGTCCCCCAAGGGTCTTTTTTACCACGAAGGCACGGCGGGGTCAAACGCACCGTGCCCAAGGGCGTCGAACAACTGCGCCAGACACACGGAAGAGTTGTAGGGGCGGTTC
>MWCV01000062.1 GCA_002070215.1 Chloroflexi bacterium ADurb.Bin180
GCCCATCACGGTGGGGGCGTCGGAGGCGCCGATGCCGTCGAGGCGCCAGCGGTGCCATTCGGCGCTGCGCTGGTCGAGGCGGACGATGGTGTAGGGGAGCATGCGGAGAGTATAGCAGCAGCACCGCGACGGCGCAAGCGGCAAGTGGGTGAGCAGCGTCTGCAAACGTCGATTTGCCCTGTATAGCAGCGTTGCGTAAGATTGAATACGAACGTTGGACAATCGCACGCGAGGTGGTTGCCATGGGTGGCAGCGTTGACGCCTTTGATGCCTCCTACAGCCCGTCCGAGACTGGGGCCTTGTATGGCCCGGTCATCGCGCGGGCTGTTCCTGTTGATTCGTTGGCAGCGAGATCCGTTCAGCACCGCGGGCGAACACCTGAAGCATCCGGGGGCAGAATGAGCCGTCGGCAGTGCCGATTGTGCCTGGCCTTTGCGGGTTGCCTGTTTATGCTCGTCTTTGCCGCGTTCCTTCTGGCGATACCACAGTCGGATGCCTCGGCCGACCGACCTGACCAGGTCCCGCAGTCAGTGAGCGCTCAATGGACACAGGCAATTCGCGTCTTTCAATCGGCCGTCCTTGAACCGGCCGGCAGCGGCATTGCTCTGCACGGCGACACCGCCGTCACCTCGCGAGATGGAGCGGTGTACATCTTTGAGCGTAACCACGGCGGGACCGACAACTGGGGTTTGGCAAGGGTGATTACTTCGACGGGGGCTGACCGGTGGCAATGCCCGGAGATGCCTCTCGCGCTCAATTCTGAGTGGCTGGTGGTAGGCTGTCCCGAAACGTACCTGTTCTCCCGCCACCTCGGAGGGCCTGGAGCGTGGGGCCTGGCCAAAAAACTTGGCTCCGCGTCTCGGGCACTGGACATAGCGGACGACAGAATCGTGGCCGGAGGATTTCCCACGGTCACAGTGTTTCTGCGCGACCTGGGTGGAGTCAACAACTGGGGTGTCGAGCAGGAGCTGGTTGCGGGCGAAGCCGGTGCGCAATGGTTCAACAGCTTTGGCTCGGCCGTCTCCATCGAGGACGACGTGATCGCGGTTGGCGCCCCGACCTGGCCAGACCTAGGCTACCCTGGCTGGGTTGGCGGATACGGTTGCGTTTATGTGTTTCGGCGAGACCCCGCGGCTGGGCGTTGGTTGCAGGTTGAACAGGTGGTGCCGGACGACTGGGCGTTCGGATTTGGCGGCTCGCTTGAACTCAGCCAGGGACGGCTGTTGGCGACGTCGGGTCCGACTTATGGGGACTGTGCCGCCGTACCTTATCTATTTGGCCGAAACGAGGGTGGTGCGGATCGTTGGGGTGGCTTGGGCGCGATGGGCGGGAGTGCTGCAAAGGTGGTTGGCAACTATGTAGCACTTGACGGTGACCTGGCGGCAATAGGCGACGTCTGTGATGCCCAATTTGGGTATCCCAGGGCAGGCGCAGCACATATTCTACTTCAGGTGGCATCACCTGGCTGGACGGAAGTGGCAAAGCTTGTCCCCACAGCACCGATCACGCGGGGCAGCCGGAGCTGGGCAGATGGCGTGGCCGTCGACGGCAGGACGATTGCGCTGCATGCGGGAGCGATCTTTGAGGTACGTGGCACTGAAGTGCTGTCTCTGGAAGCAGAGTCAGGTACGGTCGTCGCACCGATGGCCATAGGTTTTGACCAGGAGGCCTCCGGAGGCAGATACGTCTACGCTCCCGTGGGTACCACGAGTGGCAGGGTCGACCTGGAGTTCCGGGTCGATACCGCGGGCGAATATGAGGTATGGGGCCGGGCTTTTGGAATCGAGGGCATCGGCGACTCGTTCTGGTTTGCCATCGACGGCGGTACAGAGTGCGTGTGGGAGCTGCCGTGGCATGGGTGGGAGATCGTTCCGGTTGTGGACCGGGATGCGAATAGATCGGCCAAGCGCTGGAATCTAGGCCAGGGACAACACGTATTGCACGTGCGGATGCGCGAGAGTGGTGCCAAGCTAGACTGGCTCGAGGTGAGGCGAGTGCGGCCATCTAGCGCCGTGCCTGTGGCGGCGGGACCAACGCCAACCCCTGTGGGGACGCTGCCCTCGCCGGGTTGCGGCGTACCTCAGCCACTTCTCCCAGTCGGCGGGAGCCTGTTCTACTGCGAGGATCCGGTGCGCCTGGAGTGGTCGGGAGATTGCTCAGAGTACAAGGTGCAGTTTCTATTCAGCGGGGCCGCGGAGCGCTCGATTGGTTGGACTGGAAGCAAGGAAGTGATTCTCCCCGCCGGAGGCATCGGTTGGGCATCCTGGAGGATCAAGGGGCGCAACCAGGTTGGGCAGGAGACCGCATGGAGCACCCCCTCCATCTACCGCGTTGGCGACAATCCTTTGAACCTGAGGGTGGTAGGGGCGTCTTGCGATCAGATTACCCTGGCCTGGGACCCTCCGTGCAGCTGCTATGCCGACTGGTACACCGTCTACTCGGGCACGCAAAGTATTGCGAGTACGCATGACCATGTCCCAGTGAAAACCGTCGGGGGATTGTCACCGGAAACGGAATACTCTTTTGCCGTTCGTGCTTGTTATCGTCGTGGCTACTCCTCTGACCTGAGCCGCCCCATCAGCGCGACTACCACGGCAGCTTACTTGTATCAGGAAGCGGAGAGTGGGGTCGTTCAGGCGCCAATGGTGGCAGAGGCGGACGCCACTGCCTCTGGCGGGCGCTGCATCCGGTCGGCGGCAGCAAACAGCGGCTCGGTTACAATACAGGTCTGTCTCATGGACGCAGGCACGTATGACCTGTGGGGTCGGGTGGCTGCGCCCGGCTACGGCGGCGACAGCTTCTGGGTGAGTGTGGATGGCTCGGCGGAGGCCCTGTGGGAGATTCCGGTGGGGGACTGGAAGTGGGCTCAGGTGAGTCACCAAGGGGTCAAGCGGACCTATCAATTGGACCCGGGTTCACATTACATCAATGTCCGAGCGCGAGAAGCGGGGGCGAGGCTGGACGCCATGCAACTGGTGAAATCGGGAAGCCCGCTGGCCACACCGACGGCAACACCGCAAGCGTCAGCTACGGCGAGTGCGACGCGCACGCCGACCTTGTCGCCGAGCTGGACTCCAACCGAGACAGCGCCGCCTACGGCTTCTGCAACCGCTACCCGGTCCGTGACGCCCACCCCTACCGCTAGCCCGTCGGCAACGGTCACGCGGAGCGCTACTCCGACACCCAGCGCGACCCCAGAACCGACCGCGAGCGCCACGGCAACTGCCACGCCGACACCGCCGGGAGACCTGCTGGTCACCGGGCAAGTGTACGACGCGGTCTCCGGCCCTCTGGTGGGGGTTGCCGGCGCCGAGGTCTCGGTGAGCCTGTGCATGCCAAGGCGATTCTCCACCCTGGCAGACGACGACGGTAACTATGAGCTAATCTTGCCGGCGATTTACTTGAACCAATGTTCTTCCGTCACACTGGAAGCAGTGGCGGACGGCTACCGCCCAGTGAGTTTCGTGGTACTCGTGGCCGACCTTCGGGCGCAGAGCCGCCGGGACCTGGCACTGGTCCCGTTGCCTACGCCTACTCCCAGTCGCACGGCGACTTGGACGCCACAACCCCGGCGCTGTTTCCTGCCAATGCTGCTGCGGTAGAAAGAATGGCGGCCAGCAGCTCGCCCAAGATGGCGGAAAGCCGCGGGCCGGCCCGGGCCCGAGTACAGTAGGCCCCGGGATATGTATGATTGAGGAGCGACCGGCGGTCTAGTGGCGACGCGAGTGGTTTCGGAGGCGAATGAACAGATGGAGCAGAAGCCCTGCAGGTTCTCTTCGAGTGGCAGCTCTGGCCCGACCGCACGCGAAGCGAGCGGACGAGATGAAGTATGAACGCGGGGGCGACTCGCCTGGCCGGGGGCCTGCAGCTGCTGGCGTTCCAGATCGATCCCGGCGTGAACCCGGCACATCCGGCGGAGTCGGGTGGCTGGCTGGCGCCGTCTGCCTGGTATTGGTCCTGTTGCTCTTGCTGGATGTTCCTGCGCCGGGACGCTCACTCGCCGAAGCGAATTGGATGCCTGCGCCGAGCGCAACTGCGGCCTCGAGGCCAGAGTCGGCGGTTCAGCGAAGGCGACGCTGGTTTGAGCTTTAAGACGCCCGAAGCCTGGTTGATGGACCCCGGTGTGCGCACCAGCTATGAGGGGCTGGTGTTCGACCGGAACTACAGAGGTTCTGAGGCTGCGCAGAAGGTTCTGGGAGTCGGCCACAGGGCTGTGGAGCAGGCTCTGCACCAGGCAGAAAGCACTGGGTCCTGCCTTGCCTCCGTGCCAAAGGAGGGTCTTGCGTGGCCGCTGCTGGTATACCAGGCGAGAGACAGCTTGACCGGAACCGGAGCCCACGCAAGGGTTGCCGTGCTCGGGGTCGAGGTTCACACGGGCGAGGCTAATCCCGTCTGCATCCTGCGCGACTGGGAGCTCTTGGAGAGACTGAACGGCATGAGGCTTGGTCAAGCGGCTCGCCGCGCAAGTTCCTCACCGCCAGCTACTGATCGCGAGGGCCTCCAGGCTGCGATTGAGCTCGCCGGTCACCACCTCAGGCAAAGCCTCAAGGATCTGTTTCCGGCATACAGGTACCCCGTTGCGGACGTGCTGGCTGTGCTATGGCCGAGGAGGTAGTGTCAGCCGCTGGCGCTCGGTGAGGACCTGGTCCCAGAAGGCGCGCTCGGCATGGAGCAGGGGAGCCACCGTGCTTTCCTGTGTCATCTGTGAAGTCTAGTGCTCGAAGGTGACCTTGTACTCCACAGGCACGACCTCTATCCAGCTCTGTCCAGGCAGCAGCGGCACAGGTGAGCCATCGCGATAGAGGTAGCGCACGAAATCGGTCACCGTGGGTCTGACCCATCTGGCCTCAATCAGCACCCCGTCGCGGAAGATCTGGGCACGCCCCTCGCCTGTCGAGTGGATGTTGTAAGAGTACTGACCGTTGCTGTCTTTGACGTCCGTCTGCTCGTATTGTGAGTACTGGACAATGACATTGGCCGCGGCGAGCTGCTCCCCATTCAACGCATCCACGTGGGGCTCGCCCTGCACCCACCGCCGGTACAGG
This sequence comes from Chloroflexi bacterium ADurb.Bin180, assembly GCA_002070215.1. NCBI lineage: Bacteria > Bacillati > Chloroflexota > Chloroflexi bacterium ADurb.Bin180. Next base: position 5,046 of record MWCV01000062.1, read on the forward strand.
TGCCGTTCGGCATCGTAGCGGAACTCGACCAGGGCCCGCGAAGGGTAGGGCACCCGGACATACGTTGCTGGCTCACCCTGAGGTGCAGGATCACCCTGGTGGGAAAAGGTGAAACCGGCCAGGTGCACTGTCTTCTCTTGCCCCGTCTTGAGCAGGTAATCGCGCAGACGTTTGGCGCTGGTGCCCGGAGTTCCCATCCAGGGGTAGTTCTTCCACTTGCCTTCTGGCTCGATCTGGTAGTAAGGCTGAGGATGAAAGTACTCATCGAGGTCGGTGAGTTTGGACTGCGAGATGAGCCAGCGCACCTGGTCATTGCCGCCAGAATGAACCAGTGCGCCATCGAGCATGTGACCAAGCTCAATGGTGAGCAGGCGGGCGCTGCGAATGGGGCGCAGGGCCTCCGGGTCCTTGCTCCAGATGATAGCGGTAAAGCGCGTGATGTACCAGCCTTCGGTGGCCTCCTCAAGAACAATGTCCGCCTGCGACAGCCCGGACTGTGGGCGCACTTCTGCGTCGTTACCGATTCTCACTAACAGTGGCCGACGCTGGAGCACGGTGGGATCGGCTACCAACTGGCCAGTGAGTGGGTTCAGATAAGGGTTGACCGTCGGGGTAGGGGTGAGCACCGGGGTAGCGGTGGCCGTTGAGGTTGGTATGGGCGTCGCAGAAGGCACGGCGGTGGCTGATGCCAGGCAAAGTGCGGTAGGGGGTACAGCCGTGAACGTCGGCCTGGCTGTCCGTGTGGGCTTCAGGGGCTCGGTGTTTGAGTCAGAACCGCAGGCGACAAGCAGAAGGATGCCTGCTACAGCCCAAGCAGTCGGCAACCACCAGCCCGCTGGGCCAGGTCTGGTAGATAGTTTGGTTCTCCGCATAGGATCGCCCCTCGTATCTCTCTATCGTGGAATCAGGGCGATTATGGCGCCATCTGGCCGACAACTACAAATCGGCACACCGGGGGACCGGTGCGAAGCGCTCTGCTGACTCCCCGGCGCCATTTGCGCATTCATCGAACGAGGACAATAATGGGCCGCCTTTCACGAGAGGGGGCCGAGCAGTGGTCGTGAGAACGGGGTGGCTGCACGGCAGCCAACTTTGGCGGGTGGTGGACAGGAGCGTGTTGCGGCATCCGTGCAGTGAGCGCTGTTATGCTGAAGCATGGGGGGGTCACGGCAGGGGGGCGGGAGAGTTGAAGCGCCTCTCGTTGAATCGGGCCGTGGTGCTGTGCCTTGCCCTGATGACGGTATCTGCCTGCGGTGCGTGGGCCAGGCCCACTGCCACGCCATTGCCTGCGCCCACTGCTACGCTGTCGGCGACGGCTACCGCTACGGCGTCGGCCACGGTCACTGCCACCGCATCGGCCACGCCGACCCCGACCCGGACCCCATCAGCCACGCCTTCGGCCACGCCGACGCCCACGGCGACGTCGCCCTGCTCGGGATTGGGCGTTCCGGTCATCATGTACCACAGCACCACCTATGGCCAGCTCACCGCCGCCGAATTCGTGAGACAGATGGACACTCTGGCCGAGCTCGGGTTTCGGACTATGACCTTGGCAGAACTGCCGGCATATCTGAGCGGGAGGCAGGGTGGTGGCCGCGTGATCCTCACTTTTGATGACATCGGCAACACAACCGGTACGGACTTACTGACCGCCACCCACGACGACTTCTGGAGCAACGTATACCCCACGTTGCACCGGCTGCACTTTGCCGGCGTCCTGGCAGTAGTCACGGACAAGATCCACGAGGAGGAAGGCAATGGCTGGGCGTGGCCCGAGCTCTTGCGCCTGCAGGCAGAGGGTTACCAGATCGTTTCGCACTCGGCTACACACGACGTGAGGATGAATCGCGGCCGGCTGAGCGAGGACGAGTTCAGGCGCGAGCTGTGCGCATCCCGGCAAGCAATCCTTCTGCGCACTGGTGTTTGCCCGGATGCGTACGTGTGGCCCTTTGGTGCGGTTCTGGGTGTTGACAGAGCGGGTTACGACTATCAGGCGATTGCTGAGGCGTGCGGCTATTCTATGCTGGTCACAGTCTGGGAGTCCGGTGCCGTAAGCACGCCGAAGCAGCTCTTGCGGGTGCCGAGGTATCACCCGGAGCGGCACATCCGTGATTTCGAGTCACTGATGAAGCAGTTCGCGTGCCGCTGAGCTGGCCACTGCGATTCGCCATCGCTGCCACTGGCACTGTGCAGGCGATGGGCCGCGGCTCAAGGGCAGAGGGGGGCCGGCACCCCTGCGCTGAGCTCCACGTAGAGGCGGGGTAGCGCCGCGCCCTCTACCAACCGATCACCGCCATCAGCGCCGGATGGTCCGAGGCGGGACCGGGCAGGTAGCGCGAGTCGGTCACCCTCGTGCCGGGCGAGACAAAGATGTGGTCGATGGTGCGGGCGTAATCCACCCCCTGCGTCGTGTTCCCCTCCGGCCAGCGCAATACCCAGGCATCCTCCAGCAGGGCCAACGTCGAGCGGTACTGCGGCGTATCCGGCCGAAAGTTGAAATCCCCCATCAGAATGACGTTCTCCTTGCCCTGAACCTCCTGCAGCACCTCTAGCTGCTGCACCAGCGGTCCGCCGTTGCCCAGGTGGGTCACGAACACGGTGAAGGTGCGATTGCCCACGGTGATCTGCGCTTCGATGCAGGCGGTTTGCTCCCCTGTACTAAACATAAAGAAGATGCGCGGGTTGTGGATGGGGTAGCGCGAGAGCAGGGCGATGCCAAAGGTGCCGGCCACGGTGGTGGGGCCGTAGTAGGAGTAATAGTCGAGCTGGTCGGCCCAGTAGCGCACCACGTCCTGATTGCCGTTGGCGATGCGCGCCGCATCGCACTCTTGCAGACCGATGATGTCCGGCTGGATCTGGCGCGCTACGGCGAGCTGGCCCTCGTAATTGCGGCGGCCGGCGGCGTCGTACCCCTGCTGGATGTTGTAGGTAAAGACGGTGAGCTGTGACGGCGCGGAGGCGGTGGCGGACGGCCGGGCGCTGACCACCCAGGCGCCGGCCAGGGTGAGGATGGCCACGAGCGAGAGCAGCGCCGGCCAGAGGCGCGAGGGTGCGGCGGACGGAGCGGCCTCGGCGGTGGGGAGGTCGGGGCGGGCGAGCCATACGGCCAGGGTCAGCAGGAGGCCGGGCACGAGGAACACCACGGCAAAGCGGTCGCGGAAGAGCGGGCCGATCACCGGGATATAGTCATAGACGGTCGTAAAGACCTGCGCGAAGACCATCAACAGCAAATAGAGGCCGCCCAGAGTAAAGCCCAGGGCCAGTCGGCGCGGTGATGGACGGCCGGCCACGAGGGCCTGGATGAGGAGCTGCCCATCGATCAGGAGCACGGGAAAGAGCAGGAGCAGGCCGACCAGGGGCAGGCTGCAAAGCGGCGACAGGGGCGGCTCGGCCAGGGGGTAGTAGGCGGGATGGGACGGGAAGGCGATCTGGCGGCTCAGCAGGGTCAGGAAGAGACTGGCCACAAAGAGCACGTTCCAGACCAGCAGCGCCGGCATCGACAGACGAGAGAGCCAGGAAGGGCGCAGGGTGATCACCAGACTTGAGGCCCAGAGCACCAGCGTCACCGTGGCGAGGATGGGCAGGTAGGGCTGACCGGTCCAGCGTGAGATGACCGTGGGGCTGAGCAGTGAAAAGTAGAGCAGGATGATCACGCTCAGCAGGTCGAGGCAGAGCCCAATCGTTCGCGCTGCCGAGGGGGTGGCGGGGAGGGCGGATTCGGCGGTGCTGGCCGTGGCGGCGATGGAAGGCCAATGGAGGGTGAGAAGAAGCCAGGCCGCGGCGAGGGCCATCATCCAGCCAAGGAATTGGAAACTGCCGTGAGTCGAGATGTCCGAGCCGGAGCCGAGCGCGCGCAGGAGGATGGAAAGCGAGAGAGCGGCGGTGAGCTCGAGGGCCGGGGAGCGGCGGGACGGACGCTGCTGGAGGAGGGAGGGCAGGAGCAGCAGGAAGCAGGCCACGCCCAGGCCGGAGATGAGCATCTTGCCGCGCGGATCGAGCAGGGGAGCGATGACGCGGCAGAGGAGCATGAACTGGCCCAGGAGGACGAGGGGCCAGCCGGAGAGGGCGCGCGGGAGGAGAAGGAGGAGGACGGGGGAGAGGAAGAGGATGACGCTGGCGATTTCGGGTGGGATGTTGGTGCCCAGGAGGCCCAGGACAAAGATGGATTCCACAAAGTCGGACAGGAGCTGGAAGAAGAAGAGGAGCAGGAGGGCACGGAGGGCGGTAAGAAGGAGGGGTCGGATTCGCGACATGGCCGGGTCTCCTTTGGTCGGGTGGTGAGGGAGAGTATAACACGGGTAGGGGCAGGGGGGCAAGGAGAGGGCAGTGGCGATGCCCCGTTTGCGCTTTTGGAGAGTGTCGACAACTGCTCGGGTGCGTGAACCAGAGGTTTGTAGTTGCGCTTTAGCGCTCCCCATCCGAAGGGTCTCACATCGCCAGGAAGGCGGGGACAGGCTGACCCCGACCAGCACGTCGGGGCGCCAGTAGGCAGAGCCTGTACTATGAAGCTATCGAGGCCCGCAGTTACCCAAGGGCTTGGCACTACTGGGCAGAGGCGCCACGGCGCTCCCGCATTTCGCCGGCGTATTCCCCACTCTCCACTTTTGCCCGCTTGCGTAACGGGGGTATACTGACTAGACGCTGGCATGTCGGCGAACGCAGGCAGGTGGATGCCGTGACGGGTCACCAACCTCTCACTGAATCGGACACCAGAGCCAAGCTCATCGATCCGGCCATCCATGCCCGGGGGTGGACCGAGGAGCTGATCCGCCGCGAAGAGACGGCCGGGGCCATCGAGCTGGGTCCGGGCGGACCGCGCCGCCGACCCAGAGGGCGGGTCGATTACGTGCTGCGGGTGAAGGTGACGCCGCAATCTCAGGCAGTGGCCGTGGCGCTGATCGAAGCCAAGGCCGAGAACCTGCCTCCGACCCATGGCCTGCAACAGGCCAAGCTCTATGCCGCCTGCAAGCGGCTGAACGTGCCCTTTGTCTTTTCCTCCAACGGCCACCTGTTCGTCGAGTTCGACCGCCTGACCAAGCTCACGAGCGACCCCAGGCCGCTGTCAGAGTTCCCCACCCCGGCCGAGCTGCGCCAGCGCTATGAGAAGGCGTTGGGCATCAGTCTGGAATGGAAGACGGCGGCACCCCTGCTGCACCGCTACCCTGGCGGCGAGGCGACGCGGCGCTACTACCAGGACGCGGCCATCCGCGCGGTGCTGGAAAAGATCGCCCGGGGCGAGAAGCGGGCCCTGCTGGCCCTGGCCACTGGGTCAGGCAAGACCTTTATCGCGGTGAACCTGCTCAAGCGCATTGCCGATGCGGGCCAGTTGCGGCGGGCGCTGTTCGTGTGCGACCGCGACGAGCTGCGCGCGCAGGGGCTGGCCGCATTTCAGAACGTGTTCGGCAGCGACGCCGCGCCGGTGAGCAGCGACAACGCGCAAAAGAACGCGCGCATCCTGGTGGCGACCTACCAGACACTGGGCGTTGACACGGACCAGGACGGCGCCAGTTTCCTCATCGAGAACTACCCTCCGGAGTATTTCAGCCACATCGTCATCGACGAATGCCACCGCTCGGCGTGGGGCAAGTGGTCCGAAGTGCTCAAGCGCAATATCAGTGCGGTGCAGGTAGGCCTCACGGCCACGCCCAGGCAGCTCAAGCTGCCCAAACCGGGCAAGAAAGGCTATGGCGCCTCAGCGGAAGAGCAGGATGCGCAGCTCATCGCCGACAACTATCGCTGGTTCGGTGAGCCGGCCTATGAGTACGATATGGCCCAGGGCATCGAAGACGGCTACCTGGCTGCCTGTGAGGTCTATCGGTTTGACCTGTTCCACGACAACAAAAGGGCCAATGAGCGCGAAACGGGACTCGAGCGGCGGGATCTGAAGGGCAAGACCCTGGTCGATAGCATCACCGGGGAGATCATCGAGGCCGGGGACACGCGCGTCCGCGACAAGTACGACGCGTCGAGCTTTGAGGACCAGCTCCTGCTGCCGGAGCGGGTCAAGGCGATGTGCACGAGCCTGTTCGAACACATGCTGGAGCGCGGCGGACCGGAGCAAAAGACGATCATCTTTTGTGCCCGCGACCGGCATGCTGATGACGTGGCCAATGAGATGAACAACCTCTACGCGACCTGGTGCGGCGAGCACAACCGACGGCCGGTGGAGGACTATGCCTTCAAGTGCACTGCGGCGGCGAGCGGCAATCAGTACCTGGCTGATCTGCGTGGCGCATCGCGGCGCTATTTCGTGGCCACGACAGTGGACCTGTTGACCACAGGCGTGGACGTGCCCTGCGTGCGCAACATTGTGTTCTTCAAGTACGTGCGTTCGCCCATCGCCTTTTACCAGATGGTGGGCCGGGGCACCAGGCTGTACCCACCCGATGGCAAGCTGATGTTCCGGGTGTACGACTATACCGACGCCACCCGGCTGTTCGGGGAGGATTTCGTGGGTGTGGCGCGGGCGGGTTTGA
>MWCV01000063.1 GCA_002070215.1 Chloroflexi bacterium ADurb.Bin180
GAGCTCGACAGCGCCACGGATATCTTCAAGGCCAAGGACACGCTGCGCGGGCATATGTGCTTGATGGGCGACGTGCCGGCGACGCTGCTCAAGCTGGGCACCCGGCAGCAGGTGACCGACTATTGCAAGAAGCTCATCGACTATGTCGGCGGAGACGGCGGGTTCATCCTGTCGACCGGCTGCGATGCTCCGCACGATGCCAAGTGGGAGAACATGAAGGCCCTGGTGGACACGGGCAAGACGTACGAACTGTCCCGGTAGAAAAGCGGCAAGAGTTGGGCCGAACAGGCGCGTAATACAGGAACACCGCCTGCCACTACCGAGGTGGCAGGCGGTTGTTTGTTGCCGCAGCGCCAGAGCAGGCGAGCGCGCTCAGTAGCTGCAGGGGGCGTGTGGCGTATAATAGTGGTATTCCACAGAGAGGACCAAGACCATGAAAACCATCGTATCCAGCGCAACGAAGCAAGTGACCATCGGTGACCAGCGGCCGACAGTGCTGATCGGCGAGCGGATCAATCCCACCGGCAAAGCCAAGCTCAGTGCGGCTCTGGCTGCGGGCGACCTGGGCCTGGTGGCCGAGCTGGCGCGCGCACAGGTGGCGGCCGGAGCCGACATTCTGGACGTGAACGTGGGGGCGCCGGGGGTAGACGAGGTGACGCTGCTGCCGCTGGCGGTGCAGCGGGTGATGGAGACGGTGGACGTGCCGCTGTGCATCGACAGCGATGATCCGCAGGCACTGCGCGCGGCGCTGTCGGTGTATCGGGGCAAGGCCATCGTCAACTCGGTGAACGGGCAGGAGGAGCGGCTGGCCACGGTGCTGCCGCTGGTCAAAGAGTACGGCGCCGCGGTGATCGGCCTGGTGATGGATGACAGGGGCATCCCGCCAGAGGCCGAGCAGCGCGTGGCCATTGCCGGGCGCATTCTGGAGCGGGCGCAGCAGGTGGGCATCGCGGCGGAGGACGTCATCTTTGATCCGCTGGCGCTGACCGTGGGCACGGATGTGCGGACCGGCCTGGTGACGCTGGAGACGGCGCGACGGATCCGCGACGAGTTTGGCGTCAATCAGACGCTGGGGGCGAGCAACATTTCGTTCGGGCTGCCGGAGCGGGACGTGATCAACTGGGCCTTTTTGACCATGGTCATTCAGGCCGGGGTGACCTGCCCGGTGGTGAATGTGGAGAAGGTGCGCGCGGCGATCCTGGCCACGGACCTGCTGCTGGGGCGCGATGAATACGCCATGAGGTACATCAGGGCGTACCGTCAGAGGCAGGCGGCGGCAAAGGCCGAAGGCAAGACGGGGGCGTGACGGGAGACGGTAGGGCGGCTTGAGGAGGCAGCACGCATGGCCAAGCAGCGGGTGAAGGAGCGCACCCCGCGCTACAGCACGGCGGAGCACGGCGAGGTGGTGTTGTACCAGTCGCACGACGGAACAGCCAGGCTGGAGGTCCGACTGGAGCGAGAGTCTCTCTGGCTCAGCCTCGATCAAATCGCGCTCCTGTTTCAACGACACAAGTCGGTCATTTCGCGTCACCTGCGCAGCATCTTCTCGTCCGGTGAGCTAGGTCGGGATTCAGTTGTTGCATTTTTTGCAACAACTGCCGCTGACGGCAAGGTGTATTCGGTAGAGTATTTCAACCTGGACGCCATCCTCTCTGTGGGATACAGGGTCAACTCTCGCACGGGGACGCAGTTCCGTATCTGGGCAACCAGCGTCTTGCGAGAGCACCTGGTGCGCGGGTTCACGGCCAACGAGCGGCGACTGCGCGAGTTGAAGCAGTCGCTGCGGCTGGTCGAGCAGGTGTTTGACCACCGTGATGTCACCGTGATGATCGCTGCCAGCAATCCGGCCGACCGACAATCCGTCTGTCAGATGATCGTGAACATGATCAACGAGCGGAACTGACGCTAGGCATGCCGCAGGAACAAGTCGTTGCGCACTATGACCGCCACGACGAGAGGGAGCGAAGGCGAACTGTTGCGTAGTTCGCACCAGTTGCTGGGTCAGGCGGGAGGGGCGGCCAGCTCGTGGATGATCAAGCTGTCCTCGTTGCCGACGACCTCGAAGCCGCATTTGGCCAGGACTCGCAGTGAGGCGGGGTTGGTGTGGTAGGCCTCGGCGCGAAGAGGGCGGTGGGGGATGAGCTCCACGGCGGCGCGCACGGCGGCCGTGCCGATGCCGCGACCCCAGGACTGACGGACCGCGGGGGCCTTTGCTGGCGAGAAGAGAGGCCAGGCCAGGTTGTGGGCGCGGTTGACCTACTGCTGCTCCTGGCGAATGAGGTCCAGCAATCCCTGCCGGAATACCTGGAAGCTTTTGGAGCGGTTGCGCTCGGGGCGCATGTGGCTCGAGACATCGCGGGCCACCTGGATCTTGGGTGCGCCCGTGCGATGGTAGTCTGCTTGCTGGAGCACGCGCTCCAAGGCCTCCCACGCACCACCGGCGATGGTATCCGGATGGCGATACCTGCGCTGGTGCTCGAGGCTTTTCGAGATCCGAGGGTAGACGGCGCGCAAAGCCGCTACGTCTCCAAAGAACCAGGACTCGAGCTCCTCCACTGCCAGCCGGTTGACCACCTGGAACCCAGAAGCCGCGTGGGCTGTTGACTTGGTCGCAAACCCGGCATCGGTAGCCATTCGCTCCAGGCGGGCTTTCAGAGCGCGGCAATCGTCACGGTCGTTGTCGAGCAGCACAACGATGGCATGGTCCGGGGGCAGCCAGGCGCGGTAACCTCTCAGCACCCCCGGCAGCTTACTCAGCAGGTCTGGCTTGCCTTGATAGGGATGTACGTTGAAGGTAACCGAAGGCCCCACGATCCTGGGTACGAGGAGCAACAGTGCTGCTTCGGCGGACGGTTCTTCCACCAGGAATTCGAGATGCATGGCCTCAGTTCCCTCGCCGTCCTGAGCGAGCACAATGCCTGGGTCCCCCGGAAGCCGTCAGGGGATCCCCTACGGCAAAGTAGCCCTCCATCCAGAGGTGGCCGAGCTGGCCCCCCTGGTCCATAAACTCTCGTATCCCTTGCATGTCCGCTGCGCGCTGGGACTGCGTGTATCCTCTCTCATCGCGATACAGTATCCGGAGCTCCTCCGAGCGCAGGCCGTTGACAAAATGGGGCGAGTGGGTGGTCACCATCAACTGGGTGCGCTCAGCGGCTTTCCGGCACTCTTCGGCCAGCTCGGGCAGCAACCGAGGGTGAAGCTGGTTCTCTGGCTCCTCGATGCCGATCAACTGGGGCGGCGTGGGGTCATAGAGCAGTGTCAGGTATGCCAGCATCTTCAGCGTGCCGTCGGAGGCGAACTTGGCGAGGATTGGACGGTCAAAAGGCGCATCCTTGATCTGCAACAGTAGCCGGCCGTCGGCCATGAGTTCTGTGTCGACCTTCTCGAGACGAGGTACGCGGCTTCGCAGCGTGCTAAGGATCTGCTCTAGTCGACCAGGGTGCTGCTCCTGCAAGTATTGCATGACATTGGGCAGGTTGTCGCCTGATGCGGAGAGCCGCTCCTGCGGGCCAGCTTCAGGGACGGCCCGCGTGCTGTCAGCGGTCAGGTATGACAGGTACCAGCCGGTAATGAATCGGCGCAGGGCGCTGACTCGCGGATGCCGGGCCAGCTGGCCTAGGGTGTTCACCGCCAGCATTTCCTGCGAATCAAGTCCCTCCTCAATGCGTTCGTCCTGGGCGTCTGGCATCTCCCCTGTGACCACCTGTCCCTTACCGTGCTTAAAGTCCAGAAACCTGAAGGGCGCGCCACGTTGCTTGCGCTTCCATCGAAGCCACTCCTGCGCCACGTAAGGTCCCGACAGACCCTCGTCAATCGAAAGGTGGTAGGTAATCAGCGGCGACTCGGGTGTCTCCCGATACTTGAGCTCGATCTCGATCGGCCCATCCGAGCCGCGCGTGCGCAATTCCTTGAAGCGGCCGCGCCGGTCCCAGGCCTTGCGCAGACCGACGGAGAAGCACTCGGAGAGGAAAGCAAACACATCGAAAATGGTGGACTTGCCGCTGCCATTGGGACCGAGAAAGACAGTGAGGGGCGTGAGCCTTTTCAGCTGGAGGTTCTGGAGCGCACGATAGTTCTTCACCCACAGTTCTTCGATACGCGGGACGGAGGCCGGTTTCAATTCGTTCATACTCTCCCTCTCCTTACACGTCGGCAGCGTACCCTTCTATGCCGACATTGTACTCCTCCTCACGGACCAGGCCAAAGAGTGCTTTGGTCACACGACTACGGGTACTGAACTGAGTATAATGAACACAGTATCGTGGACATAAGCTGAGTCTGCGAGTAGCAGCGTGCGGTGATTATCAAGTTGGCGCGGATGACAGAGAACGGGCCACTGCTCGGTCCGCGACTGATGGCCGTGGGGTGGAAGTCAGCTGGCTAGCTGTGCGACCGGGGCGGCCAGCTCGTGGATGATCAAGCTGTCCTCGTTGCCGATCACCTGGAAGCCGCATTTGGCCAGGACTCGCAGTGAGGCGGGGTTGGTGTGGTAGGCCTCGGCGCGAAGAGGGCGGTGGGGGATGAGCTCCACGGCGGCGCGCACGGCAGCCGTGCCGATGCCGCGACCCCGGAAGTCGCGGCCCACCCAGTAGCCCAGGTGCCCATGCTCGTTCATCGACCAGCAGAGAACGTCGCTCGCCACCTGCCCGTCGGCCAGGATGGTGCGCTTGAAGGTCTCGGGCGTGGCCAGGATTTTTGGCGGCCAGTGGGTGAAAAAGCGCTCGCGGTCGCGGGAAGGAAAGTTGGCCAGGAGCGCCGCTTCCGGATCGAGCTGGTGCTGGCAAAAGATCTCGAGGTCCGATTCGAGCACATCGCGCAGCGTAACCGTGATCGGCACCGGTGCTCCTCTTCATAGACGACTGCCGATCAGTATAGACTGCGGGTCGTCAAGGCACAAGCTGGCACAACCCGGGAGCGCGAACTGCGTATGTCCGGTAGTAGCTGCTTACACTGACGGCAAGACACAGGGAGGAAGCGACATGACAGGGCCAGCCGCGGGGTTCAAGGCACTGGTGGTGGTCTATTCGTACCATCATCACAATACAGAGAAGGTGGCCAGGGCCATGGCCGAGGTGCTCGGGGCCGAGGTCAAGGCGCCAAAGGACGTGCGCCCGGGGGAGCTGGCCGGGTACGACCTGGTGGGATTTGGCTCGGGCATATACTCGGACGCTCCTCACCCCGACCTGATCGCTCTGGCACAGGCGTCTCCGGCGGTGTGGCGTACCCCGGCCTTTGTGTTCTGCACCATGGGCGCGCCAATGGGCGGGGAGGCAGGCAGCGAGTACGCTGCCAAATGCCAGGCCCGGCTCAAGGGCTTGCTGAAGGGCACGGGCTACCGGGTACTGGGCGAGTTCCACTGTGTGGGGTGGAATACCAACTCCTTCCTAAAGCTCGTTGGGGGCATGCACCGGGGAAGGCCGAACGAGCAGGATCTGGCGAGGGCGCGTGAGTTCGCGGCCGAGATGAGACGGAAGGCAGGGCAGCGAGTCAGTTCTCGCTGACCCCGGAAGGGGCCCACGGAATCGGCTCTCTGGTGCATCATCAGAAGGGGAGAGACATAGTGGAGTCAGCCACGGGATTGCGCTCTCTGGTGGTGGTCTATTCGTACCATCATCACAATACAGAGAAGGTAGCTAGGGCGATGGCCGAGGTGCTCGGGGCGGAGGTCAAGGCGCCGAAGGACGTACGGCCGGAGGACCTGGCACAGTACGACCTGGTAGGCCTGGGCTCGGGCATCTACGGCGGGCTGATGCACAAGGACCTGCTGGCGCTGGTCAATGCGGCGCCTCAGACCAGCGGCAAGAGGGCCTTTTTGTTCTCGACCATGGGCGCGCCGGCGGGGGCCAAGGATCGGCAGGAGCTGGTCACCAAGCGCCACGCCCCTCTGAGGGCTGCGGTGGAGGCCAAAGGCTACCAGGTGCTGGGCGAGTTCGACAGCCCCGGCTGGCTGACGCTGGCCTTCCTGGCGCTGTTCGGCGGCATCAACCGGGGACGGCCGAACGAGGCCGACCTGGCGTCGGCGCGAGAGTTCGCGCTGGAGATGAAGGGCAAAGCGGCGGGTTGAGCCAACCGACCACGGGGTCCGAGCTGATCCGGCGCATTCTCTGGCTGTGGCTGGCGTTTGTGCGGTCACAGGTGGTGCTGATGGCCGTGGTGGGCGGGCTGACCTGGGTAGGGCTCACCGCGCTGGGGGTGCGCTGGGCGCTGCTGCTGGCGCTCGTGGCCGGGCTGCTGGAGATCGTGCCGAACCTGGGGCCGGTGCTGGCCACTGTGCCGGCGGTGGTGGTGGCGCTGCTCTACGGCTCGAGCTGGTTCGACCTGGAAAAGTGGGTCGTGGCGCTGATCGTGGTCTCGTATTACGTGCTCGTGCAGCAGCTCGAGAACATCTTGATTGTGCCGCTGGTGATGAGCGACGCGCTCAAGCTGCCGGCGTGGCTGGTGCTGGCGGGGATGATGGTCGGAGCGGCGGTGGCGGGCGTGCCGGGGGCGCTGCTGGCCACGCCGCTGATCGCCACGGTGCGGGAGCTGGTGCGGTACTATAATGCGAGGCGGCAGGGGACGAGTCCCCAGGCGGATTCGGATACGCGTGGAGGCAGGACGAGTGGACCCAATCAAGCAGCTTGACATCGGGGCGGTACTGCGCGAGTGGCGCACCAGGGTGCTGAACGTCTTTTTGGCCGTGGTGGGGGTGATGTCCCCGCTGATGCTGGTCGGGGCGATCTCCGATGCGCGGCGCACGCCGGGGCAGTGGCCGGCGGTGGGGGCCTTCCTGGTGCTGACCGTGCTGGTCATCGTGCTGGCGGTCAAGCGCAACTGGGACCAGCGTATCCGGGCCTGGGGCGTGATGCTGGTGCCCTACCTGATCGGGGTGATCGACCTGGCCAATTTCGGGCTGGGGGGCGACGGGCGGCTCTATCTGATTTCCGTGGCCGTGTGCGGGGTGGTGCTGCTGAGCCCCTGGGCCGGCATCGGCACATCCATCGTGGTGGCGGCGACGCTGATCGCTTTTACCTACATGGCCGGGCAGGGCACTCTGGCCCGGCTCCTGGTGACCGAGCGCAATTCACTGGTGGCCAGCGACTGGGTCAACGAGACCCTGTTCACGCTGGGGCTGATGGTCATTATGATGACCCTGCTCATCCTGTTCTACCGCTTTTTGGTGCAGACGCTGCAGAAGGAGCACCGGGCCAGGGTCGAGCTGGCGGCGGCGCAGGGGCAGCTCGCGGCGCAGAACGTCACCCTAGAGCGGCGGGTGAAGGAGCGCACGGCGGAGCTTGAGCTGGCCAAAGCGGCGGCCGAGTCGGCCACGCAGGCCAAGAGCGCCTTCCTGGCCACGATGAGCCACGAGATTCGCACGCCGATGAACGCCGTGATCGGCATGACCAGCCTGCTGCTGGATACGCCGCTCACGCCTGAGCAGCGCGATTTCGCCGAGACCATCCGCACCAGTGGCGACGCCCTCTTGACCATCATCAATGACATCCTCGACTTTAGCAAGATCGAGGCCGGGCGCCTGGACCTCGAGGCGGTGCCCTTTGACCTGCATGAGTGCGTGGAGGGCGCGCTGGACCTGTTGGCGGGCAAGGCGGCGGAGAAGGGGCTAAACCTGGCCGGCCTGATTCAGCCCGACGTGCCGGCGGCTATCGCCGGCGACGTCACACGGCTGAGGCAGATCCTGGTCAACCTGCTGAGCAATGCCCTCAAATTTACCGAGTCCGGTGAGGTAGTGCTGACGGTAGAGCTGCAGCCCGGCGCGAGCAAGCCGGGGGCGCTCACGCTGCTCTTCTCCGTGCGTGACACCGGCCTGGGCATCCCACCGGACCGCATCGACCGGCTGTTCCAATCGTTCAGCCAGGTGGACGGCTCGACCACGCGCCGGTTTGGTGGGACAGGGCTGGGCCTGGCCATCAGTAAGCGCCTGGTCGAGCTCATGGGCGGCAAGATGTGGGTCGAGAGCGCGGGCATCCCCGGACAGGGCAGCACCTTCCACTTTACCATCGAGACCCGTGCGGCCGAGCTGCCCGTCAAGGAGGGCGTGCGCGTGGAGGGAGCCGACCTGCGTGGCAGGCGCGTGCTCATCGTCGACGACAATGAGACCAACCGGCGCATCCTGGACCTGCAGACCAAAGGGTGGGGCATGGAGCCTGTAGAGACCGGCAGCCCTCTGGAGGCACTGGAGTGGGTCAAGCGTGGGCAGACGTTTGACGTGGGCCTGCTCGACCACCAGATGCCCGAGATGGACGGCGTCACCCTGGCCGGGGAGATCAAAAAGCTGCAGCCGGAATTGCCGCTCGTGCTGGCCACCAGTTTGGGGCAGAAGGACGTCGGGCCGACCGAGAGTTTCAAGACCACGCTGGTCAAGCCGCTGCGCGCGTCCATGCTGTTTGACACGCTGGTCAACATTCTGGCCACCGAGGCGCGTCCGGCGCCCAAACCAACGGGGCCGGCTCGCTCCGAATTCGACGCGGCGATGGGAGAGCGGCTGCCGCTGAGCATTCTGCTGGCCGAGGACAATGCCGTCAACCAAAAGCTGGCCCTGAGGATTTTGCAGCGGCTGGGTTACCGCGCCGATGTGGCAGGCAACGGGCTCGAGGTGCTACAGGCGCTGCAGAGGCAAAAGTACGACGTGGTGCTGATGGATGTGCAGATGCCCGAGATGGACGGGCTAGAAGCGACGCGGCAGATCCTGCAGCGCTGGCCAGAGGGGAAGCGGCCGCGCATCATCGCCATGACCGCTAACGTGATGAAGGAAGATCAAGACGCCTGCGCCGCGGCGGGAATGGATGACTATCTCAGCAAGCCCATTCAGGTGGACGCGCTGATGGCGGCGCTGAGCCGGGTGAAGGTGAGGACGGACTAGAAGAGCCGTCAGTCCAGAGGCCACCGTGCCTGGCGGTACACGCCAGGGGAGAGAATCGGGCGTTCGTTGAGGACCAGGTCCAAGAGCAGACGTCCGGTGTTTAGCAGGCAGGCGATGCGGGACTTGTGGCATCGCCAGAGCGGAGGGAGCCGTGGGCACGATAACCCTGTGCCTGGTGCTGGCTGTGGTCGTTGCAGTTTTCTTCGCCAATTACCTCACCAAGCGGGGGTTGCGGTGGTGGGGCTTTGCCAGTGGCCTGTTCGTGGTGACCGCAGCAGTCGTGTGGGGCCACATCGTACTGGCCCGGGATCACCGCAGCCTCTTTTCCCAGACGGGTCCGTGTACTCTCTGTTACGAGTGGATTGGGTTGCGGTTTCTGCTCTGGTGGGCCCTCGGTGCGTTCGCCTGCGTGGCGTACTACGCACTCAAGGCGGAGCCGCGCCCCCGGCTGCCCCCTGACCTCGCCTCTCATCCGTCGCGTTTGCTGGCTTGGCTGCGGCGGGCCCTGATCGTGCTGGTCATCGCTGCCGCGCTGATCGTGGCGGGCACTGCGTGGCAATATCAGGCGGAGCGAGCCCGCCTGGTGGCCGCGCTGCGGCAGGGGCGCGACGTCATCACCGGCGGGCGCCTGCGTGAAGCGGGCTCGATGCCGCTGTCGTGGGCGACGGTGAATCCCCTTTCGATTGAGATCGACTACGTGGACCGCGGAGGAATACGGCTGAGCGACGACGGACGGTGGCTGAGTCTGCAGTTCGCTGAGCAAGTGCGGCTGCTGCGACTACCGGACATGACAACGCAACACACATTCAAGGTGGGCTACCGGAACGCTACGGTGGCCTTCAGTCCCGACAGCTCCATGATGGCTTTGCGGACAAACAGAGTGCTGACGGTGTACACTCTCAGCGGCGGCGCGCGAGTGTTGTGGCAGTCCTCGCTTGGGTCACACGCTAACTACGACATCAAGTACAGTGCCGACGGCCGTGAGCTGGTGCTGCGCACGGACAGCGAGGTCCTGTGCTTCGATGCCACAACAGGCGCCCCGCAGGAGGAAGGCGGCTTCACCCTCCCTGACAGCATGCACGCCGCTGCGCTGAGCGAGCACGGCGACCATGTGGCCGTGGGCAAGGATCAATCGGTGCGGGTCCATGAACGGCGCGGCGGCCGCCTGGTCAAGGAGCTGTCTTTGCCCTCGCAGGTCGCAGAAAGGGTGAATAGCTATATCGGCAGCAGCTATAGTCCGCTGAGCTTTCTGCCCAACGATGACCTCCTGTTCTGGGACCGCGGAGGATGCGAGTCAGACATGAGCCTATTATGGGATCATGAGACGAGCAGCCCCCTCCGCGTCGACATGAAGGTCTGCGGGCGTGAGTACCAGTGGTTAGCCGTGTCTCCGGACTCGCGGTTGGGCGTGTTCGGCTATCGCGGGGAGGGCTCTGTGGTGGATCTGGCAACGGGCGTGCGCATCGGCACGTTGCCTGTGGACTGTGCGGTGACCGCGCTGTCGTTCACGCCGGACCAGAGGTTGCTGGTGGTCGGGACGGCGGATGGCCGGCTGCGCTTCTTCACGGGCGACAACACACGGCCCTAGTTCGTTTGCGCCGCCAGCCGGAGTCAGGTGTCACGCTCGCAGGCGCCAACCGCAGGCCGTCGGGTCGTCAACAGCAGGGGCTTTCCGTTGTAAGGCTGGCTACCCTTCCGCCAGCGAAGCAACGCCCCCCCATGCCCTTGCCACGGGTTCCCGCCAAGCGTGGGATCGTGAGTCGAGGTGCTGGTGATCGGGCCGGTCGGGCCGCCAAAGGACAGATGATAAGGTATTTGTTGCGCTTACGTTTTACTCTGCTCATGGCCGCGGCCATCGTGGCCGTGGCGGTCTGGCAGGGCACCCTCACTGGCGTGCTCCCGTCCGCGGTGCAGTACCAGTGGGGCTTTGGACCGCACAGCCTGTGGGAGGGCCGCGCCTGGACCGTGTTGACCGCGACGTTTCTCACCAGCAGCGGGCGTATGGTCCTGGCCCAGCTCGGGATGCTGGCTTACACCGTGGCGATCTGTGAGTGGAAACTGGGCTGGCGTCGCACGGCGTGGTGGTTCTGGGTGAGCAACGTGGCCGGACTCTGGCTGGCGGCGCTGCTGCTCGCCTGGCCTCTGTGGCGGGCGGGTGTGGCCGTGGCGGTGCACACGGTGGGGACGAGTGACACCGGTGCGTCGGCCGGGGGCGTGGGCTGCTATGGAGCCTGGCTGGGCACGCTGCGCGAGCCCTGGCGGCGCAGATTGTGGTGGCTTTCGCTGGCGATCCTCGTGGGCAAGACGCTCCTCTGGCCGAGCCTGATCTGCGACGGTGGGCACCTGTTCGGGTTCCTGATAGGCAGTTGGCTGGCGCGGGGATGGCGGACCGCGGAGGGATGAGCATGAAGCTGAGCAGCAGGACGAGGGCCAGG
>MWCV01000064.1 GCA_002070215.1 Chloroflexi bacterium ADurb.Bin180
GCCGCCCGCCACGGCATGACCGAGGAGACGTTCGGCTGCCCCATCTGGGTCTGCGACGGGGAGATGGGCGAGTACGACGTCAAGGTGGACATCCCCCGCGGCACCTACCTGAAGTACACCTACATGGGCAAGAAGCTGCAAGAGCTGGATGCCATGATCGCCGTCACCCACTTCAAAGGGCACCCCATGGGCGTCTTTGGCGGGGCGTTGAAGAACATCGGCATCGGCTGCGGATCCAAGCGCGGCAAGGCGCTGACTCACCTCCTCAACCACGAGCGCCTGGGCGTGCGCAACTTTGGGGTCAACCAACAGGCCGCCGCGGCGGCCGCGCAGGCGCCCCACCCCAACACAGTCGACCGGCTGGTCGCAGGCTGCCCCTTCGACTGCTTCACCTGGGCCGACGGCACGCTTACCTTCAACCGGGAGCGGTGCCACCTGTGCACGGCCTGCTTCAATACCGGCGCGTTCACGGGCATCCTGGCCCCGAACCCTGAGGTGATGCTGATCTGGGCAGCGACCATCCCCGATGCGTTCTCGGGCTATGTGCACGCCATCGGCAAGGACAAGGTCGGCTACGTCAACTATGCCATGGACATCGCCCCGTGGTGCGACTGCTGCGCCTGGAGCGACAGGGCGGTGGTGCCCAACCTGGGCGTGCTGGCTTCCAAGGACCCCGTGGCCATCGACATGGCCTGCCTGGACATGACCGAGCACGTGCTGGCCACGCCCGGGTCCAAGGCGGACGAGCTGGGCTTTTCCGAGCCGGGCACGGAGCGCTTTACGCACGTCTCGGGCATGGCCGGGGTGAGCCAGTATGTGCAGATCAACTCAGGCATCTACAACGGGCTGGGCACGTCGGAGTACAAGCTGATCGTGTCCGATCCGGTGGCCAACGACGAAGAGTTCTGGATGAAGCCGTACACGGCGGCGAACGTCTGGGGCCAGGTGCATCGCGAAGAGCTGCGCAAGCTCGACTGGAACGTGGGCCGGTTCTTCCACGACGACCTCCAGATGTCGATGGTCGAGATGAGCCTGAAGCCGAAGGGCAGGGTCGAGGGCTAGATCCCCGGCGACAATGAGTAAAGGAGAGTAGAAAATGCTAGGCGGATACGCAGGCAAGCTGCTGTTTGTGGATCTGACGACGGGCAGCATCCAGGAGGAAAAACTGGACGAAGAGATGGCCCGCCTCTTTGTCGGCGGCTATGGCATCGGGGCGCGGGTGCTATACAGCCGGATGAAGCCCGGTGTCGATCCTCTCGGCCCGGATAACATCGTGGGCTTTCTGGCCGGCCCGCTGACGGGCACTGGGGCGTTCTTCAGCGGCCGCTGGACCATCGTCTGCAAGTCGCCGGTCACCGGCGGCTGGAACGACGCCAACTCCGGCGGCTTTTTCGGGCCGGAGCTGAAAAAGGCCGGCTACGACGGCGTGTTTGTGTCCGGCGCCTCGAAAAAGCCGGTCATGATCTGGATCAACGACGGCAAGGTCGAGATCCGCGACGCCTCCAAGGTGTGGGGGCTGGATGCCAAAGAGACGCAGGCCGCCTTGGAGAAAGAGCTGGACCCCAAGGTGCGTGCGGCATGCATCGGGCCGGCGGGCGAGCACCTTTCGCTGATCGCGGCCGTCATGAACGACGGCCACCGCGCCGCCGCCCGCGGCGGTCCAGGCGCGGTGATGGGCTCCAAGAAGCTGAAGGCCGTCGCCGTGCGCGGCACCGGCGACGTCAAGGTGGCCGACCCGGCGCGGCTGCGGGAGATCAACCGCTCTGTCAGCGCCGCCATCAAGACCGGCGGCATGATGGGCTGGGCCGGGGGGTTCCAGGAGCTGGGCACCGGCTCCTTCACCGCCGCCTCGGCCCTGATCGGCGACAGCCCGGTCAAGAACTGGGGCGGCGTGGGCGTCGTCGACTTTGGCGAGGAAAAGGCCAACGCTCTGGGCGCAGCCGAGATGGACCAGAAGTACAAGACCAAGAAGTTCGCCTGCGCCAACTGCCCGCTGGGCTGCGGCGCGGAGTACGAGGTCAAGGGCGGCATGTGGCCGCTGGCCCAGACCGAGCGGCCCGAGTACGAGACGGCGGCCGCCTTCGGCGTCCTGATGCTCAACGGGAACGTGGAGGCCATGCTCAAGTGCAACGAGATCTGCAACCGGGCGGGCCTGGACACCATCTCCGCGGGCATGACCGTCGCCTGGGCCATCGAGTGCTACGAGAACGAGGTGCTCAACCGCGAGGAGACCGGCGGGCTGGAGCTCAAGTGGGGCAACGGCGAGGCGATCGTCGCCGCCACCCAGGCGCTGGCCGACGGCACCGGCTTTGGCAAGGTGCTGCAGCTCGGCTCGAGGGCAGCGGCCGACAAGCTGGGCAAGGGCCACGAATACCTGCAGACGGCACAGGGCATCGAGCTGCCCATGCACGATCCCAGGAACTGCCCCGGCTATGCCCGCACCTACCAGCATGACCCCACGCCCGGCCGCCACGTCAAGGGCAGCATCGCCATGGTGCAGATGATGGCCGGCCCGGAAAAGTACATCCCGGAGGACACCGGTTTCTTCGAGACCGTGATGACTTCCAGCACCGAGTTCCTGAACGCCATCGGGCTGTGCGCTTTCGCCATGTTCACCGGCGTGCAGACCATGAACTACAACATGCTGGAGGCGGTGACCGGCTGGCCGGTCAAGGCCGTGGACCAGACGCGCACGGGCATGCGCATCCTGAACATGCGCCACGTCTTTAACCTGCGCGAGGGCATCACGCCGGCCAAGGCCAACATCCCGGCCCGCGCCATCGGCGTGCCCCCGCTGGAGGCCGGCCCGCTAGCCGGCGCAACCGTCAACGCCAAGCGCCTCGGGGAGAATTTCTTCCACTGGATGGGCTGGGACCTCGAGACCGGCAAGCCCAGCCGCCGCATGTTGGAGCTGTTCGGCGGCATGGACGACGTGGTCAAGGACCTCTACGGAGCCTAGCCGACTGATCGACAGGTGGGGGAGGGGCCGCGCCCCTTCCCCACTCTCCTCCCGCCCAGGACAGGAGCGTCGTGAAGGTAACCGTCAAGTTTTTCTCCTACGCGATCCTCGCCGGGACGAGCATGAGCGTGCTTGAGCTGCCGGAGGGAGCGACCCTGGCCGGACTGACCAGCTTGCTCGCGGAGCGGTTTCCCGGCGTCTTTCCCCAGGCCGAGCGTGCGATCTACCTCGTCAATCACCAGACCGGCAGCCGCGACACACGCCTGAAGGATGGCGATCAGATCCTCATGCTGCAGGTGCTCGGAGGCGGGTAGCCCCCCTGCCTGACGAAAACGGCCGGCTGCGCAGCAAATAGGCGGATCGTGGAAAAGCCTGTGGTTCCCCTGACCGGCTACGACCAGGTCCGATATCAGCGGCAAATGCTGCTGCCGGAGTGGGGCGAAGCCGGCCAATCGAAGCTCAAGGCTTCTTCTGTCTTCATTGCAGGCGCCGGAGGGCTGGGCAGTCCTGTGTCGTGCTACCTGGCGGTCGCCGGCGTCGGAGAGATCCGAATCTGCGATGCGGACAATGTCGAGTTGTCCAACCTCAACCGGCAGATCCTGCACTCCGACGCGAGGATCGGCGAGCCAAAAGCAGCCTCGGCGGAGAAGACGCTGAAGGAGCTGAACCCGGTAATCCGAGTGATTCCTTCCTCCGATCGTCTGACGGTCCACAACGTAGACCGGATCGTGGGCAATCCGGATATCGTGGTGGATTGCCTCGACAACTATGAAACCAGGTTTGTCCTGAACGCCTACTGCATCAGGCACGACATCTCCCTGGTGCACGGTGTCGTCTGGGGCATGCTGGGACAGGTCACGTTTTTACATCCGCCAGAAGATCCGTGCCCGAGGTGTATCTTTCCCGAGGCGCCGCCTGCCGAACGCGTGCCTGTGGTCGGCGCGACTCCTGGCCTGGTGGGGTGCATTCAGGCCCTCGAAGTCCTCAAGTACCTGACCGGAATCGGCACTCCCCTCACAGGCAGGTTGCTGATCGTGGATGGCGCAGCGATGAGCTTCGATCGGCTCACCGTAGAGCGGAGGCCATCCTGCCCTGACTGCGGTACCTTGGACGGGTCTCTCTTTCGAACAACCGAATAGGCAGCCGGCATCTCCTTCCTCAGCGGCCCCCGCTAGGTAGTGATTTCGCTGTTGGCCATCCTGATCTGGCCGAACTCTCGGCGTTGGCTGGCCTTGGGGCCTTTTGCGTCCTGGTACCGAATGTGGTACACTGGATTCCACCGAGGGACTGCGATGAGAAGAGAATCTGGGAAGCCGGCATCGGCTGTCACTTTGGTGCCCATGGGACGCCTGCCCCCCGAGCTGCTGCGTTGGCTGCAGGAGCGGCTGCACGAGACGCTGCGCCGGCCGGTCAGCGTTGGCAAGCCGGTCGGCCTGCCACCCGCAGCCTACCACGCACAACGCCAGCAGTACATCGGTGAGGCCATCCTGGCTGCGCTGCGCCCGCTTCCTCTGCCGCCGGGCACACAAGCGGTGGCCCTCGTCGACGGCGACTGCTACACTCCGGGGCTCAACTTCGTCTTCGGCCAGGCCGCCCGCGGCGGCATGATGGCCTTTGTCGCGCTGCCCAGGCTGCGGCAATCGTTCTATGGCCTGCCTGAGGACCCTGCCCTGTTCCAGGAACGGGTTCTGAAGGAAGTGATCCACGAGCTGGGGCATACCTGGAACCTGCCCCACTGCCCCGACGCGCGGTGGCGTTAGAAAGGCTGATGGCTGTGGGCTACCGCTACGTGGCCCTGGATCTGTCCGGCTACCGCATCGGGAGTTTGAACGAAGTGCTGCAAGCCTCCGCGCGCACGGGCCAGGAACCGGCCAAGGGTGCGCCCCAGGCGTCGTAGCATGAGCCACCGAGGATCGCTCGGGCGGGCAGGACAGCCCAGGCAACTGGAGTGCAGGAACTGAGGAGTCCTTGATGGAAGCAACGTGGTTGCGGGATTTGTTGGCCGATGTGCAAAGAGGCCAGACCAGCGTGGAGCAGGCGCTGGAGCGGCTGCGCGTTTTCCCCTACGAGGATATGGGCTTTGCGCGCCCGGATACTCACCGCGGCTTGCGTGCAGGTGTGCCCGAGGCGGTGTTCTGTCCGGGAAAGACGCCCGAACAGGTCCTCGCCATCGTGGAGCGACTGACGTCCGCAGTCGGGCGCGTGATGGCCACCCGCGTTTCTACCGAGTTAGCGCAGACGCTGCAGGCAGCATTTCCCGCAGCCGTATATCATGCCTCGGCGCGGATGGTGGTGCTCGGGGGAGCTGCGCCTCGCAGCGGAGTTGGGACGGTGCTGGTGGTGAGTGCCGGCACTGCCGATATCCCCGTCGCCGACGAAGCGGCGGTGACAGCCGAGACCCTTGGCAGTCCGGTGGCCCGACTGTACGACGTGGGCGTGGCCGGCCTCCACCGCCTTCTGGATGCCCTCAATAGGCTGCATACCGCCAATGTGCTGGTGGTCGTGGCCGGCATGGAAGGAGCGCTCGCCAGTGTCGTCGCCGGCCTCGTCGACCGCCCCGTCATCGCGGTGCCCACGAGCACGGGCTACGGCGCCAACTTTGGCGGGCTGGCGCCCCTGCTGGCGATGCTCAATAGTTGTGCGCCCGGCATTGCCGTCGTCAATATCGACAATGGCTTTGGGGCCGGCTGCATGGCCCACGTGATCAATCAAGCCCCTCGGGCGGCGGCGTGAGTCGTACCGGCAGGCTTCGGCGCCCGCGCTGCTCGACAATCCATTGGATCGTGTTCCGACGGCGTAGCGGCGGCACAATCGCCAGGTCGAGGCTCTAGCAATGCGTTCCCTGCAGAGTCGGACGTCCCTTTGGCATTTCCATTGGCTCAAACCTTGCCAATTCGGGCCGGATCGGGTAGAATCTGCGCTGCAAACAGCCTGGACGCCGATGGACGACACACTCTACCAGACCATGCGCGCCCACCTGGAGACCGGCCACGCCCAGGTCGGCGACACCCGAGAGGTACTCACTATGCCCGCGGTTCCTGCCCTATGATCGCCTATTTTGATTGCTTCGCCGGCGCCAGTGGTGACATGCTGCTGGGCAGCCTCCTCGACGCCGGCCTCAGCCTGAAGGAGCTCGAGGCCGACCTGGCCCGAATGGACCTCAAGGGTTACCGTTTGGAGGCGGACCGGGTGACCCGTCGAGGGCTGAGCGGTACCCACTTGCGCGTCGTGGCGGATTCAGTGGTGTGGCCTGCCCGCAACCTGTCAGCCGTCGAGACTATGATCGGCTCGAGCACTCTGCCCGAGCCGGTGAAGGCTCGCAGCCTGTCCGTCTTTCGCCAACTGGCCGCTGTGGAGGCGGGTATCCACGGCGTGCCGCTCTCAGATATCCACTTTCACGAGCTCGGCGCCGTCGACAGCCTGGTAGACATCGTCGGCTTTTTCTGTGCGATGGAGCGTCTGCGTGTCGGGGCTATCTACTCCTCGTCGCTGCCCCAGGGCGGGGGTACCGTGCAGACGCAGCATGGCCGCCTGCCCGTCCCTGCACCTGCCACGCTGGCGCTGATTGCCGCGGCCGGAGCGCCGACCGTGCCCGGGCCTGGCCAGGCCGAGCTGGTCACGCCCACCGGCGCTGCCCTGCTTACCCAGTCGGCCACGTTTGAGCAACCCGCCATGGCCATCCGCCGTGTGGGCTATGGGTTTGGCACCAAGGAGTTTGAGTGGCCCAATGCCTTGCGTGTCTGGCTGGGCGAGCCCCTGTCGGAGCCGGCGACCTCGGACGCCGACCTGGTCGTCGAATTGGCCTGCAACCTGGACGACGTAACGGGCGAAGCGCTCGGCTATGCGATGCAGCAGCTCTTCGCCGCCGGCGCTCTCGACGTCTGGTTCACACCCATACAGATGAAGAAGAACCGCCCGGCCACCTTGCTGAGTGCGCTCGCCCGGCCCGCGGACGCCGATCGCCTGGTGTCGGTACTGCTGCGCGAGACCCCCACCCTGGGGGTTCGCCGCCAGACGCTGAGCCGCCTCAAGGCCGATCGCTTAGTTCAAAGTGTAGAGACGCCGTGGGGCGAGGTCCGCGTCAAGGTCAAGCTCCTTGCCGGTGCGGCCGTGTCGGTGTCTCTCGAGTACGACGATTGCGCTCGCCTGGCAGCCGCCAGCGGCGCGTCCCTCGCCGACGTCATGGACAGCGCGCGTGCCCACGCCGCAGCACTCCTCGCTCGTTAAAGTCGGCCGCGAAATCGGCCGCATTTCACGCCGGAACAGCAACCGGCAGTAAGGCGTTGAGCGCCTTCCATCAGTGGATGATGATCCGGGCATCCGCGCCCTGTGTGCCAGGGTGCTCTCCCGCGAGGGCTATCAGGTGATGCTGGCCAGCAGCGGCGATGACGGCCTGCGACGCCTGGTGGCATCGGGCGCGGATGTGGCTGTCATCGACGTGATGATGCCGGGCCGCAGCGGCATCGACCTGTGCGCGGCGATCCGGCACACCGACGGCATCTCCGACCTGCCGGTCCTCTTTCTCACCGCAAGGAGCGACATCGCCGACAAGGCAGCAGGCTTTGCCGTCGGTGCCGATGATTACCTCACCAAACCGTTCGACGTGCGCGAACTGGCGATGCGAGTGCGCGCACTGCTGCGTCGTCCTGGCGCAGCGACCACCCGGCTGGACTCGATGGAGCTGGCCGTCAGCGGCCTCAAACTCGACCCGCGCCGGCAAGTCGCCACGACCACTCAAGGCAGTGCCCGGCTCACTCCGGTAGAGACGTCGCTTCTCGCCCGCCTCATGAGTCAGCCCGGCTGTGTCTTTTCCTCCGAAGGGTTGCTGCGTCAGGTGTGGGGCTATCCTCCCGGGTCGGGCAGCACGGCCCTGGTGCGGGCCCACGTCCGCAACATCAGAGCCAAGATCGAGCCGGACCCGGCCAACCCCCGTCACCTGATCTCCGTCGGGCGAAGTGGCTACAGGGTGGGCAGCTAGGCCGGCGGCGGGCATCGGCCGAGTCACGCAGGTTTCTGCTCGGACAATGCCTTCGCTCGAAAGCAAAGGCCCTCCCGACGATCGGACCGTGTCAAATCAAATGATAATGTTACCGAAGCGCCGTGAACTTGACGCCCATCTGGCTGCGTGCTAGAATGCGCAGGAACGAACGCGTTGCGCGGGAGGTGGGCATAGAGCACGAGCGGAGGAGGAACTCGGGCCAGAGCCAGGTCGTCCGCGACCTGGTGGCCATCCTCGATGACAACCGGGAGGAGATCGCCCTTGCCTCGGCGGAGCTGATCCGGCGCGAGATGGTGGGCACGTTCTACGGGCAGCTCCCGGTGGCGGAGATCCGGCACAACAACCTGCTGTGCAACGACCTGCTGCGGGGCCTTCTGCAGGGCGCGGAGGCGGCCCCCCTGGATTGGAACGGCGGCGTCTCTCTGCCCTTCTACTTCGGGCAGGGCATGCCGGTGGTCGAGGTGTTCACCGCAACCGGGCTGTGGAAGCAGGTGCTCGACCCCTACGTGGCGGCCGCCTTTCCGCCGGGAGCGGCCGGCCGGGCCCAGGCCACCCTGCGGCTGGAAGCCGGCCTGAACCGCGTTGCCGCCCTGGTCATCGGCTCTATCGCCGCGCGCATCACCGGCTTCCTGGAGGAGCAGCAGCGCCGGACCGAGCTGATGCTGGCCATGGCCCGCGCCGCCAGCGCCAGCCTGGAGCTCGAAAACGTTCTGCACGAAACGGTCAGGGGCATTGCCGAAGCCGTGGGTGTGGACCACGGACGCATGATCCTGGTCAGCGAGGATGGCAGCGAGGGGGCGGTTTGGGCGAGGATTGGCGAGGCGGATACTCCCGTAGATGTCGGGACCCCGGAGGAGCCAAAGCACGCCTTTGCTCTGCGGGACACCGTGTTCGTCCGAGCGGTGGTGGAACAGAAGCGGCCGCTGAGCTATCAGGATGTGCAGAGCGATCCAACGGCGCGGTCCGGCCACCGGTTCCAGAGCAGGAGATGGACGCTGGGAGTACCCTGTGTGCTAAACGACAGGGTCCTGGGTGTGGCCGTGGTCTTTAGCTGCGACGCTCCCCAAACCTTCACCGAAGCGCAGATCGAGCTGGCCGTCGGCATTGCGAGCGTGGTAGCACCTGCCATCGAGAACGCACGCTTACACCAGAAGATCCCGCAACTGGCTATCGCGGAAGAGCGGGCGCGGCTGGCGCAGGAGCTCCACGACGACGTGGTCCAGACGTTGGCCGCGACGCAGTTCTACGCGTCCCTCGCGGGCGATCTGCTCGAGCAGAACGAGCTGCCCCGGGCCAAGGCGGCCCTGTCGGCCCTGCGCGAGATGATCAGCCAGGCGTACGTGGGCGTGCGGGAGGCGATTTTTGACCTGCGGTCCATGGCCTCGCTGCAAGTGTGCGGGCTGACCGCCTTGCAGTCCTACCTGGCGCACTATGAGCAGCGCTATGGTCTGGACGTGTGCCTGGAGGCCGACGGGGAAGCCGCCGGCGTGCTGGCCGGAGCCCCCGGCGTTCAGGTCTTTCGCATCCTTCAGGAAGCGCTGGGCAACGTGCGCAAGCACGGACAGACGGCGCAGGCCCGGGTGGACCTCCAGCGGGAGGGGCCGTGGGTACGCATCAGCGTCCAAGACGACGGGCAGGGCTTTGACCCGGCCTTGGTCGCCGACCAAGAGACGCCGCACTTTGGGCTGCAGATCATGCGCGAGCGGGCGGAGAAGGTCGGCGGTACGCTCTGCGTCGAGTCACAACCGGGCCGGGGCACCCTCGTCGTGCTGCGCGTCCCGTTCCCCCAGCGCGGAGAAGCGGCGTGAGCGCACCGCTGCGGATCCTGCTGGTGGACGACCACGTCCTGTTTCGGCAGGGGATCCGGTTCGGGATAGCGTCCCGCACGGACATGGAGGTCGTGGGCCAGGCTGGCGATGGGCTGGAAGCCATCACCTTGGCGCGCGAGACCATGCCCGACGTGATTCTGATGGACATCTCCATGCCCCGGCTCGGCGGGCTCGAAGCCACGCGGCAGATCAAGCGGGAGATGCCCCACGCCCGGATCCTCATCCTGACAGCCTCCGAGGAAGATCAGGACCTGTTGGAGGCGGTCAAGGCCGGCGCCTCGGGCTACTTGCTCAAAGACTTGACCGCAGCCGAGCTGTTCGAGCGGATCCAAATCGTGGCCCGAGGAGAGGTCATCCTGTCCGGCCTTGTCGCCAACCGGATCTTGCAGGAGCTGGGAGGCCGCGCGCGGCCGGATAGCGAGCGGGAGCTCGCCGAACCCCTCAGCTCCCGCGAGCTGGAGGTGCTCCAGCGGCTGGCCAAAGGGTTGACCAACCGCGAAATCGCCGACGAGCTCTTTATCTCCGAGGGCACGGTCAAGAACCACCTGAAGAACATCCTCGAAAAGCTGCACTTGAGCAATCGCATTCAGGCGGCGGTGTACGCGGTCCGGCAAGGATTGGTTGACTGCGTCTAGATTTCGCCCGCTGCAGCTCTGCACAGCCCCCTGCCGGCACTGCGGCCCCCTCTTGCCGCCCGGCGCCCAGCTCGCTAGCCAAAAGAGATAGAGAAAGATAGCCCTTTTGGGCAGGCCCGAATGTCTCGCTTGGGACTTCACTTCGGCTGGGTACTCGGCTATACTGGACATATGCCGAGGACGCAGGTGAGCCAGTCGCCCTGTCGACTTCTGCTGCTGTCCGACGAATCGCCGCTCAGCTTGGGCGTCGAGGGCCTGCTGCGCGATAGGACGGTGCTCGAGGTCGTCAGCGACTCGGACGTGGATCGGGCTCTCGATCGCATTCGCACGTTCCAGCCCCACGCGGTCGTGCTCGGCGCCGCACACCGGAGGGATGAGCCCGCCGTGGAATGGCTGCGCATCCTGAGCGACATGCCGGAGATCCGGCTGATCACCCTGAACCTCGAGGACAACAGTGTGTGTATCCACGACCGAGGGCATACACAGACGATCCCGGATGCCGCGGGCCTGCTGGATGCCATCCAGGCACTACAAGCGCGAGCGGAGCCGCGCGTCAAGGCGCGATCTATTTCGAAGGAGAGACCGTCAATGAAGATACTGATCACCGGCGGCGCTGGGAGCGTCGGCAGGGAGCTGACCCAGAAACTGGTCGAGGCGGGGCAGCACGTGCGGGTCTTTGACCTGC
>MWCV01000065.1 GCA_002070215.1 Chloroflexi bacterium ADurb.Bin180
AAGTCTGGACACACCCAACCCTCGGCCGGCGATGGCTCGGTTGTTGCGCGTCACGCGGGCGGATCTGAGATCCGCTCCTACGACAACGTGGTTGGACGGAAGACTGCCCTGGGACACGGCAGCCAACGAAGCTCACGCAAGCAGGCCAAAGGTCTCTGCGCACCATGCGGGTCGTTCCGACCTATTAACACACTTGTAGGGGCGGGTCTCAGACCCGCCCAGGCCTATCTGCTGCGAGATCTTTCGTCTCACCAAACCGCCACCGACCGTCGTGCCTGACCGTTCACATCGCGCGGAGTGGGCGACGAGACCCACGGTCCGCGGACGGGTGGTGTGTTACGCATCGTGCGGGCGGTTCGCGAACCGCCCCTACCCATTCCTGCCAAGCCGACCTTCGGTCGGCGATGGCTCCTTTGTTGCGCGTCACGCGGGCGGTCTGAGATCCGCCCCCACGGGAACTCCGAGCAACGCACATCAAGACTTCCGAAGTCTGGGAGACTTCGGAAGTCTGAAGTAATCCGACCACTCGGGCCGCGATGGGTGGTGTGTTACGCATCGTGCGGGCGGTTCGGCGCTACTGCCTCCCGCCTTGCGGGGCGAACCGCCCCTACCCATTCATGCCAACCCGACCCTCGGCCGGCGATGGTTCCTTTGTTGCGCGTCATGCGGGCGGGTCTGAGACCCGCCCCTACAGGGACTCGTATGAGCTGCGGCCCCTAACCCGAAGCCAGCTTTGCCGCGTCGTCGGGCCTCTGGCCCGCGATCCTCATCCCCTCCGTCATCAACCTCTTGGCGGCGCGGACGCCCGCCTCGTCGGCCAGAACGCCGCGCTGGTCCCCCTCCCTCTGCCCCGACACGACCGCCGCGCCGTACAGCGCCCCGGCCGCATAACTGGCCGCGGGGCGCATGCCGTGGATCAAGAAGGCATTGTGCAGGCTGAGCAGCGCCGGCTCCAGCCCGTAATTGCGAAACCACCCGACCGCCAGCGCCACCCCCACCTTGTCGCGCAGGGCCATCCGCCCCGCCTTGCCGGAGAGGAAACAGCGCGTCCGGTCGATCAGGCAGGCCATCGCGCCGGACATCCGCGCAAAGTACACCGGCGTGGCCAGCACCAGTATGTCGCAGGCGCGCATCTGTTTCAGGATAGGCAGGGCATCGTCGGCCACGACGCAGGGCTGCTCCAGGGTCTGGTGCTCGCGGCACCAGTCGCACTGGCGGCAATCGGCGATGGTCAGTCCGGCCAGCGACACCGCCTCGGTGCTGACGCCCGGCGTTTGCGCCGCCTCCTGCAAAACGAGATGGAGCAGGGTGGCTGTGTTGCCTTCGGGGAAGGGACTCGAGTGGATACCCAGGATGTGCATTACACCTCCTCAGCGCCAGGCGGCGCGTCTAGCGGGACGTGATCAGGTCCTCCGGCATGTACACCGGCTGCTCGCCGAACTCGTTGACAAACACCCCCGCCAGCGCGCAGCGGCCGTCCACTTTGGAGCGATGCACCGAGAGCCACGAGTGGTCGTCCAACGGCTGACCCTGGTCATCGAGCAGCGCATAGTACCACACGCTGACCTCCTGACCCTGCCTGACGCCCACAAAGCGCAGCGAGATCTTTGTGCTCTGGTAGCGCTCCAGGTCCGGTCCGAACACCTCCACAAAGCGGGCAAAGGCCTCGCCGCGGGCCGCGTCTTGCTCCACGTAGCGGAGCTGCTCGAGTAGTCTGGCCGTGTCGCCCTGGCGGCAGAGCTGCACCGAGTAGACGGCCACGCTGTGCGGGTCATAGCGCCAGAACGGGTCGGGCATCTGCACCGGCAGCACGACGCCGAAATCGTAATAGGCCTCGTCCGGCTCGATCACGGTGAGGCCGGACGGCGCGGTCGGTGTGGCAGAGGCGGGCATCGCGGCGGGGGGCGTGGCGACCGGCGCGGCGGCGCGGCAGCCTGGCAGCAGAATCAGGCAGAGGGCCAGCACGCCGATGGGCAGGGCGCGTCTGGCGCAGGCACGCAGTTCAGATGGGAGCCTGAGACTCATCGCAACTCGCTTTCACAAACGGAGGTTACGGTCCACGGGACGGCGATGCGGGGCGCGCCGGCCAGCAGCCAGGTGTATTGTACATCAGGTTGGCCAATATTGCCCGGCAGACACCGCCGAGCGTACCGCGAACGAAGAGCCATGCGGCGACTAGCGCCGCTTGATCACCGCCGGCAGCCACATCCTCTGCCCTACCAGCACGCGCACCGCCGCCGAGCCGCTCAAGCCATCGCTGTCGTGCGCGGTCACCGTGATCGTGTGCCAGCCGCGCGAGAGCGCAGGCGCCGCCACATTGGCCCCGCTCCCCAGCGGCCCGTCGCGGTCCGAGGACCAGGTCAGCCCAGCGCCGCTCAGCGGGCCGTCCTCGCGGTCCGTGACAATGCCGTGCAGCAGCACGATCCGCCCCGGCGGCACGACGGTGTCGCTGGCCGGGCTCAGCACCAGCACGAGCGGCGGCTTGTTGGGCACCCGCACCGCGCCGCTGGTGGCGCTGGTGGTATTCAGACCATCGTTCACTTCGACGCGGAAGAGTGCCTGCCCGCCGCCCGCCAGCTCGGCCGCATCCACGGCGAGGGTCGTACCCGTGATGTTCACGGCCGCGGGGGCCCAGGTTGCGCCGTGGTCGGGCGAATAGAGGACGTTGCTGAGCAGAGCATCGCCGTCGGCATCGCTCTGCTGCCAGGTCACGGTGTAGGTGCCGCTGGCAGCCCACACTTCGCCGCCGACGGGATAGGTGATGGTCACCGTCGGCGCATGAGGGCTGGCGCTGATGGTCTGGAGAACTTGGCCCTGGTATGAGAAGACCACACGAGCCGCGTTCTGTGGGTAGGGCAGCACTGCGGCGAACGCCCCCGCGTCGGGACTCGCACTCTCGTGGTGATCCGGTGCAAAATCGCCGCTGGCCAGCTCGCCCCCTCCGGCATCCTGCACCTCGACATGGTACGGCCCGCTGCCGGCCCCGGTGGTCTGATCCGGCATCGTGCGCACCCACAGCGGCTGGAGCTGCAGCGCTCCCGGCCCCAGGACCTGACCCACGGCGATCACCTGGCGCAAGTCAGCCGCTGTGCGGTCGGCCGAGGCCTGCCAGATTTCGAACGAGCTCAGGTTCCAGTAGTTGTAGGGAGAGATCCACGGTGTGGGATCCCCACCGCAGTAGGACATGATGTCATAGGTCCTGGCCGGGTCGAACAGGGTCAGGCCGCCGCGCAGGCGCACGCCCACCTCGCCAATCGAAGCCCAGGGATACTCGCCGCCGCCCGGATTGGCATAGTGCGGGAACCCGGCATCATAGTCGCCGACATCGCCGCAGGGGGCGTGGACCAGGTTCATGTTGTGCCCGACCTCGTGGGCCATAATGTCGACGCCGCCCAGGTAGCCGGCGGCCACGTTGGGAATCGCCTGGCCGCAGCCGCCACCACCCGGCACACAATCGTCGATGAGGCCATAGAGCGACCAGTTGTAGGGCATGCCCGTCACGCCATAGAACTGCCAGATCATCAGGTTGAGCAAGTTCGACCATCCCTGGCCGCAGCCCCCTGGGACGACCCCCGGGATGTTCAAGGGAGTGCCGGTGAGGATCGGCTTGCCCGAGGGAAACAGGTACCAGTCCACGTGGCTGACGGGATAGAGGTCTTCCATATAGGCCAGACTGGCGGCGAACCGCGGATCCTGGAAAGACACAGTGGGGCACCCGGCGTACGAGATCTGAGCGACCATGATCGATTGGCTGCGCCCGGGCAGAAAGTAGGCCGTCTCGATACGCGTGTTGTTCGCCGTGTTCAGCTCGGGCTGCGACGGCGCCGCCTTGACCGTGGCCATCAGGACCAGCTTACGCCCCGGCGAGTAGGGCAACTGCCAGGCATCGGGCAGGAGCACGCTGAGCGTATTGGGGTTGAGGCGCTGCTGCAGCAGATCCTCGTGCGGCACTGCTCCCGGGCCCACCAGCAGCGGCGAGCCGGGAAGCGGCACGCCAGGAGCATCGGAGGACCAGGCCATCAGCTCTACGGACACGTTCTCGATGGTCTCCTGGGTCTGCCCGGTGCCGACATAGATGCGAATGATGGCCGGCTTGCCCTCCACCAGGGGCACGCTGTTGGCGTCGGCGCGCTGGATGGCCTGGGTCACCTCGATGCGGCGTACGGTGAGGTCCACGAACGTCCCCAGATTGGCCACCAGCTCATAGGGCTGCACGGCGCTATAGTCGCCGCCTGGGGCGATCACGCCCAGCTGCCACAGCCCGGGGTTGCTGCTCACCGGCAGGTTGATCTCTTCGAACATCGTGCCCGGATTGTTGCAGGTGTAGACCGTGTAGCCGTGGGGATCGCGGAACTGCAGGTCATAGTTTCCCGGCAGATTGTGCAAATAGGCATGCAGGTAAATGCCCTGTGCGTCTGGCACGCGGTAGGTGTACCAGTCCTCATCGCCGCGGCCGCAGAGGTAGCCCGTCTGGGCCACCCCCGACTTGAGCTCGATGCCGTCCTCGTCGACCCCGGGGCACACGTTGGCCCGCAGGTGATACCACAGCGACGCACTCCAGTTGGCCGGCAGCCGACCCTGGACCATCAGCCGCCAATCACCGCTGGCGTCGGCCACGAATTCGAGGCTCTCGTCGCTGGCGTCAGAGGAGGACCATTCCGCCAGGGAGTGGTTGGGCCGGTAGAGGAAGAGCGCATAGTCGCTGGGAAGGTCGTCCAACCAGGCGCGGATGGTATCGCCGGCCTGCGCCGAGACCTTCCACCAGTCCTGGTCTCCGTGGGGGCAGATAAAAGCTCGCGTGTTCAGACCCTGGTTGACGCCGGTCAGCACCACCGCTGACTCGAACGAGTCGCCGCTGTTTTCGGCAGGGCACTCGAATGTCGCACTGGCCGTCGGCGTGGGCGCTGGCGCGCGGGTACGGGTGGGCGTCCGCGTAGAGGTCGTCGTCGGCAGGGGATGGCTGGCTCCCACGCAGAGCTGCAGGCGCGGGCAGGTTCCTGGCCCCTCGCGGCTGCTGAAAATGCGCTTCCAGTTGCCGGCATCGAACTCGCTGCGCACGGCCAGGCCGTGATTGGCCCACGCCCCGCTGAGCCACGAATTGACCACGCTGGTGACGTTCCACGAGAGCACTCGCGGGCCAGAGCCCGACACCGCCTGCGCCACGGCTGAACCGCCCATCGACGGCTGGCTCGCCCAGGTCGCGGTGCCCTCGTCCCAGGCGGAGGTGAGCGGATACAGCGACAGGGTTGCGCTGGCGTCGCCGCCAGACCAGAGTTGATCCAGCATCAGGCTGGCCGACTGGACGGAGTAGCCGTGCGGGACCAGCCCCAGGTCAAAGCGCAGCAGCGTGTACTGGTGGCGGTAGAGCCCGCCCAGGGGCGCGAGCTTGCCCTCGACCACCAGGTAATCATCGCTGCCATTGTTATGCGTGGGGTATTCTTCCTCCAGATACGTGTCGGCCACGGCGCAGATCTCGATGCACTGCAGCTTGTCCGTGGGCGACGGAGAAGCGGTCGGTGTGGACGCGAACGTGGGCGTCGGGGTTTGCGTGCGGGTCGCGGTCACCGTTGGGGTGGGTGTGGCCGACGCAGCGTTGTAAAAGTCGTTGCCGCTGTGCAGAAAGGTGCTGGGGCTCTGGTAGCGGATCCAGGTGGCGCTGAACTCCTCGCCCCCTGCCCCGGCACTGGAGCGCAGCGGCGTGTAGCCCGCCAGGGGCGTCTCGACGATGTGCCAGTAGGTGTAGGTGCCTAGCGTGGTGTAGCTCAGCGTGTACGTACCGTGGCTGCTGCTCACCGCGGTGTTGTGCGCCGCGCCCAGTGTGTCGGGGCGGTCAGACGTATACAGCGTGAGGGTGACCCCCGACAGCGCCTGAGGTGATTCCACACCGAGATAGACGGTGCCGCTAAAGGTGTAGGTGGCCGACGACGACGCGGTAACGGCCCGGGTCATCGATGGAACAAAAGGAGCAGCCAGGGGCAATACGAGAAGCAGCACGAGCACGGGGACGAAACGTCGGGGGCGAAACACGAGCTCACTCCTTTCCGGAGCGGCAAGCGCTGACGTCGCAAGCCCAACGGGCACTGGAGATGCTACTGCCAAAAAACAGCGCTGTCAAGAGGGCGCACCCGAGAGTGTGGACAAAGCGGGCGAGAGATGGGAGCACTCTGGCTCCTGTGCCTGGTAGTGCCAAGACTCCGGGCAACTACAGACCTCGATAGGTTCGTAGTACAGGCTCTGCCTACTGGCGCCCCGACGTGCTGGTCGGGGTCAGCCTGTCCCCGCCCATTGACGCGGTGAGACCGTCCGGAAGGGGAGCGCTAAAGCGCAACTACGAACCTGTCGTTCGCGCTCCCTGGGCGGTTATTCCACACTCTCCCACCCGCCCTGTTGACAGCCACCCCGGAGGGCGCTATGATGATGGTGCGTCGAGCTTCTTACGAGCCTATTCCTGTGCACTGGGAGGTGCCTATGGGAATCTCACCGGGCTTGGATCGTCCACGACGCCGGCGTGGGTGTTGCGGTTGTGGTCCTCTGCTCCTTGTCCTCGTGTTGCTAGTAGCCATCGGTGCGGCGTTCTACTTCAAGGTGCCGCAAAAGCTCGGGCTGATGAAGCCAGCATCGGAACGGCTGCTCTCCGCCGTGCCAGACCGCGGCTGCGCCGCCCAGATCCTCGGCACCCTGGCCGCGCGGCAGATCAACACCAGCGGCCTTACCCTGTGGGTGCTGCCCTACAAGGACAAGGCCGGCGCTATCCTCTACGCCGACCTCGATGCCTCGGCGGGATTCACTTTTCCCAAGGGCCCCGCCGATCCCATCGTCGGCTTTATGACTACCCTGGCCACCAATGAGGGCTCTGTCTCCTGCGAGATCAAGCGCGTGGCCATCGAGTACCGCTTTGGCGAGGATCTGTCGATGATCAAGCTCACTGCCTCCACACAAGAGCTGCAGGATCACGCCAGCGGCAAGCTCACCCGCCAGCAACTGATGAAGGCCATGGAGGGCAAGGTCGACCCCGCTATGATGCTCCTCTCGGGAGGTGCGAAATGAGACGACGGCGATTGATCGGTCTGCTGCTCATCGCCCTGTTGTGTCTTCCTCTCACCGCCTGCGAGAGCATGAGCGGCAGCGACTATATGCTGCTGATGGAGCTGATCTATGGCGACTGGGGCAATGCCAAGGGCACCAACCCGCGCAACGAAGAGGGCCAGATCGACCCGGTCAAGGCGGCCGGCGCGGCGGTGCAGACCGGCAAGCAGGAGCTCCTGGGCACGGGCAACGAGGACGCCGACGCGGCGCTGAGCGCGCTGGGCATTACCGGCGAGGTGCGGCCGTGGGATAGCGAAGTGACCGGCGCCCTGAAGACCGGCGACGAGACCAAGATCAACGAGGCCATCGTTCTGAATCCCGATGACCATCACTACCGCAATGCCCTCGGCGTGCTGCAGCTCATCCGTGGCGATGACATCAACGCCAAAAATGCCTTCACCGCGGGAACAGAGGCCTACCAACGGTCCAACCCGAAGCATACGGCGGAGACAGCGAACCCCAAGCTCATCCGCGACCGGCTGTCTCTGATCAACCAGGCCATCGCCAATCAGGGCACCAACGGATCGACCCCTGCCGGCCAGGCAATGGTGAGGAACTATTACTGCACCAACGCCAGGACCTTAAAGACCCAGTACGGCGATGCCTACTGGCTGGACAAGACCAGCATAGACTGCGCCAGGTACTAGCACCCGGAGTGGCATCTCCGGCCGCTTGCGTTGTCGACCGCGGCCGCGATACGTGACAACGCTGGAACCCAGAAGCCAAAACGATAACGGGGCGAAGCTGATGCTTCGCCCCGTTGGTCCGTTTTCGCGTCAGAAATCCGCCACCCTCACCGGCGGATCAAACACCGGGCCCCGATACGTGCGCACTCCCTCGATGCCCAGGGTCAGCACGATATCCGGGTACACCGTCTCCCCGGCCAGCTCTTCGTCCGTGTACCACGCGGCCCGGGTGATCCCTTCCCTGTCCGCCTCCGGCGTGCGGCGCACCTCGCCGCCGAGGTCGTCGCACAGGTACCACACCTTGATCATCTGGTACCTTCTGGCGCGGAGGTTCTCGATCATCACGGGCGCCCTGGCCCGCACCAGGACGCCCGTTTCCTCTTGCACTTCCCTCTCCGCCGCCTGCGCCAGGCTCTCGCCATCGGCGATGGCCCCGCCCGGCGCGACCAGGAACGACCCCTCGCCGTGCGGGTAGCGCACCAGCAGGACGCGCCCGTCGCGCACCACGAGGCCTCCCGCGGCGATACGGTGCGGGCAGCCCACGCTCAGCCCTTGACCGGGTAAAAGTACAGATCCGTCGGCTTGAACTTGCTCAACCTCCGGAAGCGACCCTTGACCTTCATGCCGATCCAATCGAGGCTGGCCAGCGCCGGATCCACATCCACCAGCCGGGCCAGAAACAGGGTGTCCACTCCCGGGAACTCAACCTGCACCAGCACGTAGGGGCACTCTGGCAGGAACTCTTCGCTGCCAAAGTGGCACACGGTAAAGGCGTGCACCGTGCCCTCGGCGGGGATCTCCACCCACTCGGTCTCGGCGCCGGTGTACATATCGTGGCCGCGCGGCGTGGCATAGGTATAGCCCGTCTCGGCATCGCGGCTCACCAGATAGTGGCCGCTGGCCAGCCCGGCAAAGAAGGGCGAGTCCTGCGCATAGCTGTGCAGGTAGGTAATCGAGTAGGGCTGCTCGATCAGCAGCGGCGACATCTTTTTGAGCGCCTTGAGCGCGGCCTTGTCCAGCTTGTCCGGAAAAGGCACCGTGTGGACGACATAGCCGCCGAACGTTTCCTCCATCTTGTTGCCGGCCATTTCAGTCCTCCTTTTCCAGAATGCTGACCGTGACGTAGGTACCGGTACCGGCGTGGCTGTGGATCGCGCCACGTTTGGCCTGTTTCACCTGCAGCGCCGTATCCCCAAAGTGCTTACCGATGGTGCCCTGGAGCTGCCAGATAGCGAACACGGCCTGCATCAGGCCGGTGGCGCCGACCGGATGTCCGCAGGCGATGAGCCCGCCCGAGGGGTTGACCGGGCAGATCGGTTTGTCCGGCAGTTTCAAGCCGTACTTGATGTTGGGCAAAAAGGCCTTGCCCGAGGCGGCGAAGGGCCCGCCCTCGCCGTAGCGGCACAGGCCCATATCCTCATAGGTCTGGATCTCGGACGAGGTGTAGGCGTCGTGCAGCTCGACAAAGCTGATCTCGTGCAGCGGGTCGGTGATGCCGGCGTTCTGGTAGGCCTCTTTCGACGCCATGCGGCCGGCGCGGAAAGAGTGTACGCCCGGGTAGCGAAAGCCCTTTTTCCACAGGGCCTTGTAGTAGGCGCGGGTCTCGGCCGTGTCCTCCGAGGGCAGCAGGTTGTATTTGACGAAATCCTCGTACTTTTGATGGGGCCGGTCAGCCATTCTCATCGCGTCCGTGCCGCGGCCGATGCCCTTGACCAGCACGCGCTTGATGCGCTGGCCGGAGGCCTTTTCGAGTTTGGCCAGGCCCTCTTCGCTGCACAGGATGGTGGCGGCGGCGCCGTCGGACATCACGCAGATGTCGAGGCGGGTGAGCGGCCAGGCCACCATCGGCGCGGCGCGCACGTCAGCGATGGTCAGCTTTTCGCGCTTTTGGGCGTAGGGGTTGTGGTAAGCGTTCATGTGGTTCTTGACCGAGACGTAGGCCATCTGCTCGGGCGTGGTGCCAAACTCTTTCATATGGCGGGTGACCATCATGGCGTAATAGCCCGAGTAGAACCCACCGACGGGGTAATCAAAGCTCACGTCCGAGGCCAGGGCGATGAACTCGTTGCCCTTCCAGGTGGCCACGTGGCTCATCGTCTCGAAACCGTAGGCCAGGCAGATGTCCATATAGCCCGAGGCGATGGCTTTCCAGGCTTCCTGGAAGCAGATGCCGCCGGTGGCACCGCCGCCCTCGACGCGATGGCCCGGCTTGGGGCACAGCCCGAGATAGTCCTGGGCCATAATGCCGGCCATCAATTGCCTGGCGAAATGATCGGAGAAGTAGGAGGCCACGCTGCCATCGACCAGCTCGATGAACTGGCGGTGGGTCAGCCCGATATCGGCGATGGCATAGTCATAGGCCTCTTTGACCAGTGCGGGAAAGGTCTTGTCGGGGCGCGCTTTGGCGAACTTGCTGACGCCCCCGGAGACGGCATAAACGGGTCGCATCTGGGCACCTCCTTGTGTGGGGCAATGCGGGCACTGTTGCCCTGTGTCTGGCTCGATTCTGCTGCGTTTGTCTGCTGGCGCCTCCATCGAACCTTGATCGGGCCGCCGGATGGCCCTGCCGGGAGTCTCGCGCGACTCGGCTATGAGGGCGGCTCTCCCTGCGGCGCGGGGAGCACGCCTTCAGACAACGAACCGCCCCTGCGCTTGCCGCGGCTGACGGCCCCCCCTGGGATCGCCGCTGGTGGTGTATCGGCCTGGTGCCGCGGCATAACCAGGTGCACAGTGGCCTGGTCTCTGCTGCCGGCCGCGATACGAGTGACCGGGGCCCCTCTCGCTCCAGGTCTCGGCCGTGGGCAGCACGGTGGCCGCACGCTCGGCCGGGTTCTCCCGGTCCACCGCCACGGTCAGCATGGCGGCCTGGTTGTGGGCAAAGCGCACGAGGACCGCACGGAGCGGCACGCCAGAGGAGCGGCGCTGGTGCGCGGAGGGTGCTGCCGTGCGGCTGACCAGCGACAGGCGCTACAAGAGCGCCCTGGCCAGGCCAGGCGAGCCAGGTCAACGGATGCACAGGAAGGGTGAGCCTCTGGCGGGCAAGATCCACAGGGCCTCCCGGGAACCGGCACTGCGGCTATTATAGTGCGCTGCGTGTGTACGCGCAAGCCAGTGTTGTGCGGTGTCCAACACATACTATACACTTCATGAGGTACGGGTATACTGAGTACCTGCGCCGCATTTTCTTGCT
>MWCV01000066.1 GCA_002070215.1 Chloroflexi bacterium ADurb.Bin180
AGGAAGCCGTTGTAGGTAACACCACGGCCCATGCTGCGGTTGTCCTCGTTCACCGTGGCCACAATCGGCTGCCCGGATGAGGTGAAGATTGCCGAGCCGGATCCAGCAATACCAGCCAGTTCAGGTACCTGCGCGGGTGCGCCCATGTAGGGGCCCCAGGCCTGGCCGGGACCGATGGAAGGCGAGGTCTGCGTATAGGTCGAGCCGCCAAAGGTGTATTGCACCGTCACCACTGTAGCTGCCGTGCCCACGTTCTGCACCTTCAGGCCGCTCTGATAGCCGTAATAGTCCTTCACAATTCGCGGCGCATAGATCTTGGTCGCGCCACCGGCCAGACCATTGTAGCTATGAAACTGGGCGGTGGTGTCCATGGTGCCCGAGTTGTAAAAGTTGCAGATGACAGCTATGGCCTTGTTGGCCTCGATCTTGGCGGAGCCCATGAACTGGGAAGGCAAACCGGCCTCGCTCTCCTGGCGAAAGACGTAGGTCGAGTAAGGATGCAGCGACTGAGTGTTGGTAGCAACCTGAGTACCAGTACTGTCATAGTAGCGTACCGTGACGGACGCCGTGTCCCCAGTCGTATTCTGCACAGCAACGTAGGAACCCCACCCAGAGTAGTTCTTCATGATCTGGGTAACATACATGTTCGTGCCAGTCTGGGCCTCCAGCACACCACTCGCCGTACCAACGCGGTTCGGGTTGCTCGGGCTCGAACCAGTGCCAGACGGGGTCTGCGTGTTGACGATGGCCGCGACTGGCCGGTCGGACTCGACCACTACCGAGCCGATAAAGCCGTCAGGCAGCCCGGGCACGCTCGGGGTGAACCAGGTCTTGGACTTGCCGGCATCGATCACGTCAGTGATCGTGTGCGCTACGCTGCCAGCACCCGGGGTACCCTCAGCCCAATAGAAGCGGATGGTCACATTCGCCGCATTGACCGCGTCCTGGTTCTGCACAGTGAAACCGGACACGTAGGTGCCGCCCTGCGCACCCACCAGCAGCGTTCCCAGTTGAACGCCGACCACTACTACTGCTACCACCAAAAGTACTCTGAACCACTTGCTCATCCTATACGCTCCTTTCCTGTTCCTGGCTGACCTTGCGGTCTGAACTCCCACCATTGTCGACAAGACAACAACAGACGCGGATGCCTGCTACATTGACAATATAGTACGCCTCGAGCCGAATTTCAATAACCCTTTTGGGTGATTGTGCTACAGCCGTTGCGCTATCACGAAGCACAGCGCCTCTCCAAGAATCGTGAGTACTCGTGCCAGCACAGCAACGACTGCTGCCAGGGCAGCGGGTAGAAGCGGCGACAGAAAGAAGGTCAGCGCGCTCTCTTTCACCCCGATGCCCATCGGTACAAACACAACCACCAGACTCAGGATCGCACTCGCGGCCCAGCCGGACGTTACGGCAGGCCACTGTCCCAGATGGATCGTGCTAAGCGAGGCAATCAGACCATAGACGGCCAGGCCAAGCAGCAGCCACGCCAGGATCATCCACAACAGCATCCACCATAGAGGACGCACAGAGACCCGAATCGACTCGGTCCGCCGTCGAACCATCTCAATCCGCTCGAATACCAGGCGCAGACACCAGGGCAGGCCAACCAGAAACGCACCGAGAGCCGCCGCCAGGGGCCAGCGCCACCCGACGAGCTGGCCCACACCCAACAGCTCGAGCCACGCCGACGGCGCCGTAACCAGCGCCACCCAGACCCCCGTAAGAATCACTGTGCCGAACTCGAGCCCGATTCCCACTGCGACCGGGCCCATAGGCAGCCCCTGCACTCGGCACAGGTAGGCCTTGCCCAGGATCTGCCAGGCGTACCCGGGAAGGTACTTGGCCACGTTCGCCCGGAGGTGAGTCTTGAGATTGGCCCGCAGCGGATGGCGCTGACCCAGCCCTTCCAACAGCAGCGACCAGCACAGCCCGCCGATCAGCGTCGCCACGGCAAACAGCACTGTTGACAGGAGCAACGGGCCAGGTCGAACGGTCACTTCGGACCAATCGACCTGCCGCGCCCCGAGCCACAGAGTGCGGGCCAGGTAGAAGAAGCACAGCAGAATCACCAGTACGGCCACAGTGGTACGCAGCCAGCGAGGGACCCGAAAGAGGCCTGCTTCACGTCTCATGTCGCCATTACCTCGTGGTAGACCGCCAGCAGGCGTTGAGCGGAGACTTCGTTGGAGAACTGAGTGGCTTGACGCAGCCCCGCCTTGCGCATGGTCTGGCGCGCCTCAGGCTCTCTCAACACCTCTTGCAGCGTCTGCGCCCAGGCCTCAGCATCACCGGCCGCCTCCACGATGCGCGCGGCATCGCCCACCACTTCGCCGATGGCTCCCGCTCCCGAGGTAATCACAGGCAGCCCACAGGCCATCGCCTCCAGCGGCACCAGGCCAAAACCCTCCTGCAGCGAGGGGAAGGTCAGCACCGTAGCGGCGTTGTACAGCGCGGGCAGATCCTCGGATGGCACGGCACCCAGCCACGTCACCTGCGAGGCCAACTCCCCGCTTTCCAGGCCACGCAGTAGCTCGCCATCGCGCCCTTTGCCATAGAGCCGACCGATCAGGACCAGCCTGACGTCCTGCCCTCGCTCTCGCAAGAGGGCTATGGCCCGCACCACGGGCAGCAGGTTCTTTTTGCGCGAGATGCTGCCCACGTGAAGCACAAATTGATCCGGCAGACCATACTTGCTGCGGATGGCGGCTACCTGCTCCGCTGGCAGGGGACGGTAGCTCTCGTCGTAGCCGGGGTAGATCACCTCAAC
The DNA here is from genome assembly GCA_002070215.1 of Chloroflexi bacterium ADurb.Bin180. NCBI lineage: Bacteria > Bacillati > Chloroflexota > Chloroflexi bacterium ADurb.Bin180. The sequence continues at coordinate 2,777 of MWCV01000066.1, forward strand.
CCGGCCGCGCTCGAGCCGGTAGAAACGCTCCAGGTCGTGGGCAGTGTCCTGCGAGATCGCTATCACCCGGTCCGCATGTCGCAGGGTAAGCGGCTCCACCCAACGCCAGTAGAGCCGATCGGACCAGGGGTAGATCTCGGGGTAGAGCAACACGCTGAGGTCATAGACCGTGACCACCGAGCGGCAGGGAACGAAGAAGGAGCCCAGGTTCTTCACAAAGTGCACCAGGTCAATCCGCTCGCGGCGCAGCAGGCCCGGCAGCACCCCTTGCGCCCACAGTCGGCTGGCCAGCCGGCCCCGCTTCCCGGCTACGACCTGCCTGGCGTGAGGCGCGTCAAGGGACGGCTCCTCCTGGTCCACCACGATCCTGTACTCGTTCTCCTGGTCGAGGCGCAGCAGTGCCTGGAGCTGATTGAGCGTGGCGGTACGCCCGCCCCCGGGCTCTCTGATGCCCAGCGCATCGATGGCGATCTTCATTTCGCCTTGCTCGCCAGGGCAAAGATGTCGTCGCAAAAGACCCAGCGGAACGGATAGGCGCTGGCCAGGAAACGCATCACGCTCCGCACGAGGGGGCTGCGTTCCTGGGAGTAGGACTGGGTCGGCTGGAGCCACACCCTGGCCGAGAAGCCGGCCTCTTTCAGAGCGCGGCGCAAGGTCAGAGGAGTTTGTTCGTTCACGTGCACCGTCGACACAAACTGCCAGCGCGCCCGCGGGTCGCTCGGCAGATTCTTGCCGCGCAGCCGCTGCACTCCCCGAAACAGCGGGTAGCCCCAGCGGTAGTACCACAGGTTGGGCATGGTATGTACGATCAGCAGTCCATCCGGTTTGAGCACGCGGCGAACGTCCCCCAGGGCCGCAGCCAACTCGGCGGGGTAGAGATGTTCCACAATGTCCAGCATCAGCGCCAGGTCGAAGGACTCGTTCCGAAAAGGCAGGTAGCGGGCATCGGCTCTCTGGTAGTGGCCTGGCTCGGTGCCTGCACCCTGCCGCGCGAGCTGCAGCGCATCGGCCGAATAGTCCACCCCGCACGCTTCCGCACCCTGGTGCACACAGTAGAGCACCACCTCGCCGCGCCCGCAGCCCACATCGAGCACTCGCTTGCCGGCCATATCACCGGCGATGGACAATGCCGCCTGGAGACGTGCTGGCAATCGCCCCTGTTCGAATTCCTCGTGGCCATCGCACTCGGTGAGAAAGTACTCGCGGCTGTAGGTGTCCGACGACACTCCCGCTGGCTGATCGCCGCCCGGTCTGGTGTCCGTCATGCCGACTTGTCCTTGCGCAGGACCCAGTTGTGGTTGGGCAGCAGACTATACAGCAGGCGCCACACCGCCACCGGGATGTGGCGCACCAATCGGGCCAGCGGCACTTCGTTGCGTGTGAAGAAGCGGTCCGGGTCACGCAGCATGGCAATGGTATAGTCCTCGATTGCGAAGCCGCGCAAGACCTCCTTCAACTGGCCACAGGTGAGCGGTTTCTCGTCGTAGGCCTGACCTTTGCCGATGCAGCGCACGATCCACGAGGCCCAGCTCAGGGGCAGCCAGTGCAGGAAGGGCAGCCGCAGCGCATCCGCCTGGAGCAAGAACAGGTTGTCTCGTTGCGGCGCGAGGGCGACAGCTGCACCATCCGGATCGACGCCCACTACCTGACCCAGCTCCTCCGCCAGGTGGTAGGAGATCAGGCCAGAGGCGCAACCCACATCGAGACAGCGCAGGTGGCGCAGGTCACCTTTGATGGCATCGTGCAGCACCGTCAGGATCTTACGCGCTTTGGTACGGCGTGATTCTGGATCGCGCAGGCGAGAGCCCGAGGGATAGGCTGAGCTTTCAGTGGGCGGCAGCAAGGGATTGCTCATACACCTCCACAAACCGCCGCGCTATGCTGTGCCAGGTCAGCTCCTGCTCTATCTTGTTCCGGTTGGCCTGACTCATCCGCGCCGCCACCTCGGGAGACGCAAGCAGTTGCAGGATCGCAGCGGCAAGCTGGACCGGATCCTTCTCCCCCACCAGCAGTCCATTCTCGCCGTCGCGCACTACCTCCGGAATGCCAGCAACCCGGCTGGCCACCAGCGGCTTGCCACAGGCCATCGCCTCCAGAGCCGTGTTCGGCAGGCCGTCGATATTGCCCTGCTGGTCGTGTACTGAGGGTACTACAAAGACATCGGCCATGTTGAGATAGCGTACGGTCTCCTCCCAGGGCACGCTGCCGGGAAGAAGCAAATGGGACTCGACACCCAGGTCGCGGGCCAGGCCCCTCAGCTCGTCCTCCAGTGCCCCGCCTCCGGCGATCACCACGCGCACGTTGGGAAATTGCCCCAGGAGGAGCGGCATGGCTCGCACCAGGTACTCAAAGCCCTTTTTGTACACCAGCCGCCCCAGCGCCAGCACCACCGGAGCGCTCTCGGGAATACTGAGCTTGCCCTTTTGCTCCAGTCCCATCGCCCGGTCAGGTCGGAACCGCGCCGTATCCACCCCGTAGGGGATCAGCCTGGAGCGCGCGGGTGACAGTCCGTGCCGCTGAGCTCGTTCCAGCAGGTCCGAGCTGCAGCCGGTGACGTACCGTGCGCGGCCAAAGGCCGTACGCGCCACCCAGCGGGCCACGGCGTTCTTCTCCAGCACGAACACGTCGGAGCCGTGCAGGCTGATCACCAGCGGTGCCCCCGTGAGCCGGGATACCACGTCGCCGATACCGCCTCCCGGCACGACCCAGTGGGCGTGTATCAGGTCGAACCGCACCCGGGCATTCCAGCGCAACATACTCGCCACCGCGGCTGTGGCGTAGAGTGGCAGCACGGGCCAGTTGCCCTTGCGCAGGGCCACGTCGCTTTCCAGCGACTGTCCATAGCCGACGCAATGCCAGGTCTTCAGGGGAGCGTAGCGAAAGCGGTGTACCTGAACGGGGCTGGCCGGTTCCTGCTGAGCGGGATCATAGCCGGCAACGACGTGCACCTCGTGGCCCAGCCTGGTGACTTCCTCGGCCAGGGAGCGCACAAAGGTGCCGGCAATATCCCCCTCAAAACGGGGATAGGATGAGGTGATCATGCCGATCTTCACAGCAGCTCCGATTGTTGCCAGGGGTAAACGTTATTATAATGTCCACCAATGTCCCAACCAAACTCGAGGAGCCTGTCCGTGAAGCGAATACAGACGGTTGCTCTGTGGATACTCATTCTGAGCCTCGCGGCCGGCTGCCATCCGGCAGCTACACTCACGCCGCCCGAACCCACCGCCGTTGTCCTGCCAACCGAAACACCGATTCCTCCCACTGCCACACCCAGGGTCTGGCCGACCTCCAAGACCCCCGCACCGGAAATGGCTGTGCTCCCCGTGGGCTATACCGCCACTCTGCAGGAGACTCAGCATGGCGTCATCGGCAAGGCAGTAATGGCCGGACTGCAGACGATGATCATCAATGGCTTTTCCTTTGATGGGCAGGGGCCACCAGCCGAGATCCGACTGGTCAAACAGGGGAACTGGGACGTCGCAGTGGCCACCCTGCTCAAGCTCGAGCCGCGTCCGTACGACCAGGAGCTGTTGGTGATGGAGGTTCCCGGTCACCTCGAGCCAATGCAAGCCGACACCATCGCCGTCTACTGCCCGGAAACCAAGACCCTGTACGGCTGGGGGCTGTTCCAGTAGTCCTACTGGCGCGCTCGCCGCGCCACCAGGTCGGCCAGCAGACCCACCGCTCCAATCTGGAGCGCCGTGAGCAGTAGTAACAGGGTAGAAGGCGCAAAGTGGAAGCGGTAGGCCACGATGTCGTACAGCGCCTTGACCAGCCCCACTCCGAACATCCCCAGGCTCAACGGTAGAAACACCTTGATCGGGTTAAAGTAGGTCACCGCACGTACGACCAGCGTGAGATAGTTGTACGTGTCGCGCAGGGGATGGAACTTGCTGTGCCCCTTGCGGGTGTAATAGTCGATGGGCACGAACTTGACCCCGAGGCCGTCGCTCAAGAAGGCGATGGTGATGGTGCTGACCCACGAGTGCGTGTTGGGTAGAATGTTCAAGTAACGCATCGCCAGATCCTTGCGAAACGCGCGTAGCCCCGAGTTCAGGTCCGGGATCTCCGTCTCGGTCAGGTAGGAAGCCAGCTTACGAATGAACCACTTGGCCGGAGTTCTCAGCCAGCGAATGGTGCCCTTTTCCTTGATCCGCGCGCCGATGACCATTTGGTAGCGCTGATCGCCATTGGCATCCTTCTCTTCCAGGTACTGCAGCAGCTTGGGCATATCCTGGTTGGGATAGGTGCCGTCGCCATCGGTCATGATCACCACGTCGCCGCGGGCCGCCTTCAGGCCGGTAGTGCGCGCCGCGCCGTTGCCTCGGTTGCGCTCGTGGTGCAGCAGCCGCACCCGCGGAAATCGTGACACGATCTCTACCGTGCGGTCCGTCGAACCATCGTTGACCACGATAAGCTCGTAGGCCAACCCGCTGGCGTCCATCGTACGTTCAATCAGCTCCAGGTCGCCGGCAATGGCTTCCTCTTCGTTATAGACCGGAATGACCACACTGACCAGATCCATGCTGCTCCTTACACTTCTTCGGCGAACGTTTGGCGATAGCGCAGGAAGAACCAGTAGCCGACCACCAGAATGATCACGGACGTAGCCACCGTGCGAAGAAAGAAGTCCCACGCCGGAGGGGCGCCGTTGTACAGGATCACGCGGTAGGTAGCGATGAGCGACGCCATCGGATTCAGAATATAGACCAGGCGGCGCACGTCGAGGGTCAGCCCGAGCAGCATCTTTTGCTGCGGCAGCACCTCAATCGGATAGAACACCGGCGTCAGAAAGAACCAGGCCAGGATAAGCACTTCCATAATCATGGCCGTATCGCGGTAGAACACATTGGCCGTCGAGAGGATCAGCCCCAGCCCCGCGGTGAAAAAGACCTGGGTCACAATGACCACCGGCAGCAGCCAGGCCCAGCGAGTGAGGGGCATACGAAAGGCCAGGATCATCACAAAGAGCACGATCAGAGCCAGCAAAAAGTTGACCAGGTTGCCCAGGATCACCGAGATGGGCAGCACCTCACGCGGAAAGTAGACCTTTTTGATCAGCGGAGCGTTGTTGACGATGCTGGCAATGGCCCCCATCAGCGAATCCCGGAAAAAGTTCCAGGGCAGAATGCCGCACAGCACAAACACCGGAAAGTTGGGCGTGGTGTTGTTGGGCAGCATAAAGGTAAAGACGAGGGTGAACACGGCCATCATCGCCAGCGGGTTGACCAGCGACCAGAGCACGCCGAGGACCGAGTTCTTGTAGCGCACCTTGAGGTCGCGCACCACCAGGTTGGCCACCAGCTCGCGGTAGTGAAGCAGTTCGAGCAGTCTGGAGATCATCCCCGCGAGTATAGTGTAGGAGCAGGCTTCGGGCAAATGAGACGAGCCTTGGGGCCTTTCCAGTCATGGCATTCGTGTTATGCCAAGTATTGCACTACTGTCAAGTCCAGGTTTGTAAGCCACCCTCTTGGCCACTATAATATCTATGGAGGTTACCGCTGCCTCATGGACGCCATCGTCCTGGACCACGTCTCCAAAAAGTTCACCCTGCACCACGACCGCCCCCGCTCTTTCCAGGAAGCCTTCCTGGCCAGCGTCAAACGGGAGAATCACTCTGCCGAAGAGTTCTGGGCGATGCGCGACGTGAGCTTGACCGTGCACTGCGGGGATACGGTGGGGCTCATCGGCCCCAACGGGGCGGGCAAGAGCACCGTGCTCAAGCTCGTCTCGCGGATCATCGACCCGACCTCGGGACAGGTGACGGTCGACGGACGGGTGGGCGCGCTGCTCGAGCTGGGCGCCGGCTTTCACCCCGACCTCACCGGCCGTGAGAACATTTACCTCAATGGCTCGATCCTCGGCCTGAGCCGGGCGCGGATCCGACAGAGGCTGGACGAGATCATCGAGTTCGCCGAGCTGACGCGCTTTGTCGACGTGCCGGTGCGCCACTACTCCTCCGGAATGTATGTGCGCCTCGGCTTTTCCGTGGCGGTGCACACCGATCCGGAGATCCTGCTCATCGACGAGACCCTGGCCGTGGGCGACCAGAACTTTCAGGCCAAGTGTATGGAAAAGATGGGCGAGCTGCGCCGCCGCGGGGTAACGGTGATCCTGGTGTCGCACGACCTGGCCTCGGTAGGTGATTTCTGCTCTCACGTGGGCTGGATGGAGAACGGCACCCTGAAGCGTTATGACCTAGCCGGCCCGACCATCTCCGCCTACCTGCAGCAGGCCTCGGAGGTCGAGCGCGAAAGGCTGGAGCGAGAGCAGGACAGGCGCCACCACCAGCCGCCCAAACCGCGCACCAACGGTGCCATCCGCATCACGCAGGTAGAGTGGGTGGGACCGGACGGTCAGCCGGGATGGACTTTTCAGTCGCTGCAGCCACTGCGCCTGCGCTTGCACTATGAAACCAAAGAGCCCGTTGAGGCACCAGTCTTTAGCTTTCTCATCTACCGCGATGATGGCCTGTACGTGGCGGGGGCCAACACCTACGATGGGGCGCAGGGCAGCCTCCTGCCGCCCATCTGTGGCAAAGGAGTAGTCGAGGCCGAAATCGCCACTCCTGGCCTGGCCCACGGCCGGTACCTGCTTTCCGTGGGCGCCTATGTCCGACCCGACCCGCCCTTCTGGGCCGATCCGGCCGATTTCCACGACCGCGCCTATCGCTTTCACATCCAGTCCAACGAGTATGTGCACGGCGTTCTGGCAACTCAGGCGCGCTGGAACCTGCGCCCGGTCGAGGACTAGTCCCCTTGGTGTCCCGTGACTTGCCGACCTACCTAGAGCAAGAGTCGCTGTGGAGCGCGCTGCAGACCGCCGCACCAGCGGTGCCGAGAGGGCTGCTGCTTGATATCGGCTGCGGCGACAAACCCTACGCAGCCCTCTTCCCGCAGGTCAGCCGTTACATTGGCATAGACCTTCCTCCAACCACTCCTGTCGTCAGGCGGCCTGACGTCTGGGCCAGCGCCTTGAGCCTGCCCTTTGCCGACCGTTGCTTTGAGACCGTGTTCTGCGCCCAGGTACTGGAGCACGTGCCGCGACCCGAGGAGCTGCTCCGGGAGGCCTTTCGCGTGCTCAAGGTCGGGGGGCAGATCATCCTGACCGTCCCTCAAACCTGGGGCCTACACGAGGAGCCCCACGATTATTACCGCTTTACCCGCTACGGACTGCAGTACCTGCTGGAGGATGCGGGTCTTCAGGTGCGTTCAATCGAGCCGCGGGGCGGGGCCTTTCGGATGATGGGTCAGACCTTTCTCAGCACCTACTACCTGCGCAAACAGATTCCACGCCTCACGCCGGGGCTGCGCGCATTCAACCGCTGCTGGAATTCGCTGTTCGCCTATCTGGACCGACATTGGCCGTGGAACAAGGACACCCTGGGCTATGTCGCCTGTGCTGTCCGCCCCGATGATGAGGCGGAAAGGGGAGAAGAATGAGCTCTCACCAGGACTCGACGCTGGAAGGCGCCTTCTACGACTATGTACATCGAGCCGGCCACGTCGATGCAGCAGCGAATCGACGTGTGCTCGAGTTCTACACACCATTCTTCGAGGCCCGTCGGCGGGTATTGGATATCGGCTGCGGGGAAGGCCAGTTCATCGAGCTGCTGCAGGAGCACGGCATCAGCGCAGCGGGGATTGACCTCGATGCCCAGATGGTCCAAGGCTGCACGACCAGGGGATTGCCTGTCGAGCAGGCGGACCTCTTCAACTACCTGCCCGGGCACAGTGCCGAATTCGACGGCGTGTTCTGCAGCAACGTCATCGAGCATCTGGCCATGCCGGACGCTCTGCGCCTGCTCAAGCTGGCTCACGATGCTCTGCTGCCAGGCGGAGTGCTACTTCTGGCTACGGAAAACCCGGAGAGCCTCATCGTTCAACTGTGTGAGTTCTGGCGCGATGCCACGCATGTGCGGCTGTACCATCGTTCCCTGCTCGAGTTCCTACTCTCCTTCACCGGCTTTAGTCAGATCCAGTCGGGAGAAAATCCCGCCGCGGCCTGGAACC
>MWCV01000067.1 GCA_002070215.1 Chloroflexi bacterium ADurb.Bin180
GTACAGGCTCTGCCTACTGGCGCCCCGACGTGCTGGTCGGGGTCAGCCTGTCCCCACCCACTGACGCGGTGAGACTGTCCGGAAGGGGGAGCGCTAAAGCGCCTCTTCGCAGTAGCTCAGGGACCTGCAGCAACTACGAACCTGTCGTTCGCGCTCCCTGGGCAGTTATTCCATACTCTCATGTGGGGAGGGTGTGGAATAATCGGTGGGAGTGGTGGAGAAAGCGCCCAACGGGCGTTCATTTACGCATTATGCGGCTGTTGCTGTGGTTTGGGCAGCCCCCTCCATGTGCATGAAGGCCATGCGGCGGCGATTGGAGGCATCTAGTGGGCCAATTGGCCCCGCTTGGCGCACCGATTTGCTCATGAGACGCACTACGCCCAGCATGAGCCCAGCACAGGCTGGCAATTTTCGGCTCGTTGGCCCTTGGCCTGAGGGCGGAAGGTTACGCCGGTCAGCAGCTTCACAATGCGTTTGAGGTTGTGCACCAGGAAGGTGAGGATGGCCTGCAGGCGGTAGCGGGCCAACCCGAGATAGCGGCAATGTTCGAAGCCGTGCCAGCGTTTGACGATGCCAAAGGGTTGCTCAACCCTGAAACGTTGCTTGAGTGCTTGCAGGTACTGGAGATCGGCTTGCAGGTCCGCCCAGCGCTGCGAGGTGGCACTCTTGGTTGCCGTGCGCTGCTGTCTGAGCGCGATGGCAATGTCCAGGCCTTCTTGCTGTAAGCGCTCGAAGATGTCCGTATCGTCATAGGCTTTGTCTCCGCCATAAGCCTTGGTTGGGAGGTCGAGAGTACGCTCATGCTCTCTGAGCGGGACAAAGGCCTTGTTGTCAGAGCCATTGCCCGAGGTCACGTGCAAACTGGTGACGATGCCTGTGTGCGCATTGACGGCGACGTGAGTCTTGTAGCCGCGGTACGTAATCGCCACTGACGTCGTCTGGCCATTGGCCTGCACAACGTTCCGCTTACCCTTGTTGACCACCCTGGCCTCCGGGTCGCGCGGCCTGCCGCCATGCTCTTGGCGGTGCTGGTCTTTGGCGTTATTGACATCGGCCCGCGTATGGACGCTATCCAGCACTTGCAGGTCGCCGAACTGCACGCCCTGCGCCATTGCGTCGCGGATGATGTCGTCGAACACTCCCTGCAATACCAACCAATTGCCGCTCTGCACAAAACGACGCTTGAAGGCAGTCAGGGTTGAATGGTCAGGCGCCGGCTCATCAACCGCAATGCCCAGAAACCACTTGATCAGCACATTCAAATCAGCCAGTTCCTCCATGGCTCGTTCGGAGACGTTGTAAAGATAGGACAGGAACAACATCTTGAAGATCATCCCGGGCGGGTAAGGACGTCGCCCAATGACGCCGTGTCCCTTGTACAACCGGATGAAAGCCTCGGTCTTGGCTTCCCAGTCGAACAGTTGCGTCAACACCACCAGAAAATGCCTTCGATGACGAGCCAGGACGCGTTGATAAGCAAAGTCGCCAAAGAAGGAGGTCTTTCCTGTGTCATGGTATTGCGGTTGGGGGCTCATTAGCATCACCTCTCGGGCAGTCTGCACACGCCCAACACACTACCACAACTCGCCGTTTCTGACCAGTCTTGTCCGTAGTTATTCCACACTCTCCATGTGGGAGAGCTTGACCGGTCTCGACGCCGCCCCTATAATCCGCACGTCCGTTGGTGCGCCTGAGTAGCTCAGTCGGCAGAGCAACCGCCTTGTAAGTGGTCGGTCGGGGGTTCGATTCCCCCCTCAGGCTCCATTTCTTGGGACAACCTGGTTGCCCGGCAACCATGAGAGGTGCGCACATGTCTTCCACAGAACCCTACCTGAAGCAGTTCGAGCTCGAGATCTCCCCCGTGCAGTTCCGCCTGGCGCTCCTGTCGGGAGATAGCATGCTGGTCGGATACCGGGACAGTGCTACCGGCAAGCCGAGCACCGTGGTCGCCCGCTACCAGGGACACGAGCAGCAGATTGATGGGCTGCTGGAGTCGGTGCACTGGCTCCTGGTGGCCAACGACGTGCTGGACACTCCCGAAACCGCCCCCAAGAGCGCCTTTAGCTCCAAGTACTTGAAGGGTGAGGCAGTACACCTCGTAGTTGCCTACAGCAACGGCCGAACGTGGCGCTCCGTCTATGAGATGCACGCCGTGCCGGACAACATCCGCAGCCTGGTCGACCAGGCCAAGTACCTGGCCATCCAGAGCGTGGAAAAGCCGCTCGACCAGGCCGACCCCGCTGCCTGAGACCGACCTGCCCTCCACTCCCGGACCACCGACTGGCCTTTGGAGTGGTCCCAGGCCGCCGCTATAATCGGTCTATGCGCATCGCCTTTGTTGGCCCCTTTGCCTTACAGCCCAAGCGCACTATGGCCGTTCGTGCCCTGCCTCTGGCCCGTGCCCTGGTCCAGCGCGGACACGAGGTTTGCCTCGTGCTTCCTCCCTGGGACTGGCCGGCCGACTCGGGCCGCGCCTGCGACGACGGCGGAGTACAGATCCAGAACGTCAGGCTCCCCGCCCCTGTGCCCCTGCTGGCTCACGCCGAGCTAACCCGGCGCCTGGTGCACGCCACCCTGAATCAACAGCCAGACCTGATCCATTGCTTCAAACCCAAGGCCTATGCCGGGCTCGCTGCGTGGACGCTGTGGCAACTGCGCCGTGTCGGCCTTGGCCGCGCTGCTCTGTTCGTCGACAGCGACGATTGGGAGGGCGCAGGTGGCTGGAACTCGCTGATGCAATACACTGCCCTGCAGCGCCGGCTGTTCGCCTGGCAGGAGAAATGGGGGCTGACCCACCACGACGGGCTGACGGTGGCCAGCCGTGCCCTCGAGTCCATCGCCTGGAGCCTGGGCGTCCCAAAGGACAAGATCCTCTACTTGCCCAACGGCGGCAGGCCTGCTCCACAGGCCGGCCCTGACGAGCTGGCTGCTGCGCGCCAGCGTCTGGGCATCGGCAGCGCTCCGGTAGCCCTGCTCTACACGCGCTTTTTCGAGTTCAGCCTGGACCGCGTGGTGGAGCTGATGCAAGGAGTCTGGCAGCAGGTGCCGGAGGTGCACTGGCTGGTGGTGGGCCAGGGCCTGTTTGGCGAGGAGCGAGAGCTCGAGCAGCGAGTAGCTGCGCTGGCGCCGGCCGGCCACTTCCATTATGCGGGCTGGGTGCAGGAGGACAAGCTGCCCGCTGTGCTGGCGCTGGCCAACGTGGCCATCTATCCCTTTGACGACAACCTGGTGAACCGCTGCAAGTGTCCGGTCAAACTAACCGACCTGATGGGCGCTGGCGTTCCCGTGGTGGCAGACCGCGTGGGTCAAATTGCCGAGTACATCGTGCCGGGCGAGTCGGGGCTCCTGTCACCGCCGGGCGACACAGGGAACCTGGTGAGCCAGACCGTTGACCTGCTGCGCAATCCGGACCGGGCGTCGCGGATCGGGCAGGAAGGGAAGAGGCGAATCGGGGAAGAGTTCGGCTGGGAGCGTCTGGCGCAGCAAGTGGAGGCTTTCTACCTGCGCAACGCCCGAATCAAGGCCGGCGGCGCCTCGTGACCCTGTTTCCGCCCCGCCTGCGCCCGCTGGTCAGGCTGCTCTGGTACTGGCTGCCACCTCTGATCGTGATGGCGGCCATCTTTTACGCTTCGTCTCGCTCGAGCCTGCCGCAGGCCCAGGGCGAATGGCTGGACGCATTCCTCAAGAAAGTGGCTCACGTGGCAGAGTACACGCTGCTGTTCGTGCTGTTGGTGCGCGCCTGGTCGCTGCATCTGCTGCCGCTGGCGGCCTGCCGCGCGGGCTGGCTGACCACGCTGGCCTATGGCATCAGCGACGAGATACACCAGTCGTTCGTGCCGCGGCGCCACGCCAACTGGTACGACGTAGTCATCGATGTGGCGATGCCGCTACTGCTCTGTTTCCTCTATACCAGCGCTGTCCGCCGGGGCCGCGGTTTCCGCTGGGCCAGGTGGCTGTTCCACCGCCAGGACGGTAATCTCCCCGAATAGCCTGTCCTGCTCGGCCCGAGCGCGATGCCGCTTGATCAGTTCGAGCAGGGCCAGGAAGGTCACAATGATCTCGGAGCGAGACGTGGCCTTGCGCAACAGCCGCTGAAAGCTCAGGCGCCCCCGACGCGCCAGCAGCCCCTCGATGTGGCGGGCGCGGTCGGCAACGGTGATGGCAAAGGGCTGCACCACATTGTTGACCGGCTTGCTCGGCACCAGCGACAGGGCCTCTCTCGCCGCGGCAAGGAGGTCGCCGAGAGTCACCCCGGTCATATCCAACTGGCGCTCGAGATCTGGCGTCGTGCTGACCCGCAGGTAGGCGCGGAGCCCTTGCTCATCGCGATCCTTCAACTGCTCGGCCAGCTCCTTGAGCTTTTTGTACTCCAGGAGCTGTCTGGCCAGCTCGTCGCCAACGTCCTCTTCTTCCTCAAGGCCCGTGGCCGGAGGGCCGGGCAGGAGAGCCCGGGACTTGATCAACAGCAGCTTGGCCGCCACGACCAGGAAATCGGCCAGATTGTCGGGATTGACGTGCTCACTCTGCCGCATATAGTCCAGATACTGATCGGTCACCAGGACCAGAGAGACCTTGGTGATGTCCAGCTCTTGCTTTTCGATCAGGCGCAGCAGGAGGTCGAGAGGTCCCTCGAACGACTCCTCACCGTTACTGGAGGGGATGTTCAGCCTGACGCGGTATGGCGTTTCGCCGCTTGCCGCTGCTGGATTGGGCGACAGATCCGTCACTTTGCACTCCGCTTTTGGCTCTCGGATGCGTCAACGTTATGATTATAGCCAATAACCACGGGCAGGTGAATGTGCCACCAGAGCAGCCTCCGCTGACAGTGGAACCGCAAAGCGAGCTCTGTCACAGCCCTTCAGGCATCCCCTACATCGACTGGGGCGGAGACGGTCCCCCGCTGCATCTGGCTCACGCCAATGGCTTCCCGCCGGCAACCTACCGGGCGTTCGCGCGGTGCCTGGCCGGCTACCATTGCCTGAGCTATAAGGCGCGGCCCCTGTGGGGCGGGCAAGACCCCGGCCACTTTCACCACTGGCGCGAGCTGGCGGCGGACCTCAGCCAATTCCTGCGCGACGTAGCCCCGGGGCCGGTGATCGGTGTCGGTCACTCGCTGGGGGCGGTCACCACGCTCTTTAGCGCCGCCGCCAGGCCAGCGCTCTTTCGGGCGCTGGTTCTCATCGATCCGGTGATCTTTCCTCTGCCAATGTCGCCCGTGCTCGCCGTGGCCGAAAGGTTCAGCCTCAGCAGCCGCGCTCGCTTGCCCACGCTCACCAGGCGCAGACGAATGGAGTGGGCATCACGAGAGGAAGTGTTCAGCTCTTTCCGCCGGGCCCACGTCTTTGCGCGCTGGAGCGATGCAGCCCTGTGGGATTATGTCACGGCGGTGACCGAGGAGCGGCCCGAAGGAGGTGTGCGCCTGCGCTACCCCAGGGAGTGGGAAGCGCGCATCTTTGAGACCGTGCCGCCGGACTCCTGGCTGGCGATGCTGCGCCTCAGGGCTCTGCCGACACTGGTGCTCCGCGGAGAGTTGTCGACCACCTTCCGCAGCGGCACCATGCGCACGATGCGCTGGTTTGTGCCGCGGGCCAGGTTCGTCCAGCTCGAAGGGGCAGACCACTTTGTGCCGATAACGCACCCGCAGGAGACCGCGGAGGCGGTGCTCTCTTTCCTGGAGGGGCTGTAGCCGCGTCTGGTGGCCGATGCTACTTGTCGGTGAGCGAGCGGCGAAACCAGTCGATGGTCTGCTTCATCCCGTCTTGGAGGTCGACGGTCGGCGCCCAGCCCAGCACTTCTCTGGCGCGGGTGATGTCCGGACGGCGCACACGCGGGTCATCCACCGGCAGCGGGCGATGGACGATGCCGGCCTGGTTGCCCACCAGTCGGTTGATCAGCAGCGCAAAGTTCTCGATGCTCATCTCGGTAGTAGTGCCGAGGTTCACCGGCTGGCTATAGTCCGACATCAGCAGTCGGTACAGTCCCTCGACGGTGTCCGCGCAGTAGCAAAAGCTCCTCGTCTGCGTTCCATCGCCGTAGACGGTGAGTGCCTCGCCGCGCAGCGCCTGCCCGACAAAGTTGGGCACCACCCGGCCATCATCCAGCCTCATCCGTGGACCGTAGGTGTTAAAGATGCGTGCGATGCGCGTGTGCACCCCGTGAGTGCGGTGGTAGGCCATCGTCAGCGCCTCGGCATAGCGCTTGGCTTCGTCATACACCCCGCGGGGACCAATGGGATTCACGTGGCCCCAGTAGTCTTCGCGTTGCGGGTGCACCTGCGGATCGCCGTAGACTTCCGAAGTGGACGCCAGCAGAAAGCGCGCGCCCTTGGCGCGAGCCAGACCCAGAGTCTTGTGTGTACCCAGCGCCCCAACCTTGAGGGTCTGAATGGGGAACTCGAGATAGTCCACGGGGCTGGCCGGTGAGGCCAGATGCAGCACGGCATCCAGCGCGCCGTCGATGTACAGGTACTCGGTCACGTCCTGCTTGATGAAGCGAAAGTGATCGTTTCCGGCCAGATGTTCCAGATTGCGCACGTTGCCCGTAATGAGGTTATCCATGGCGATGACGTCGTGGCCGTCGCGCAGGAAACGATCGCACAGGTGCGATCCCAGGAACCCGGCTCCACCAGTGATGAGTACGCGCATCAGCCCCCCGACCTCGGCCGGCGGCCCACGCTGCTAAAGCGTACGCGCACCAGCCCCTTGATGTCTTCCCAGGCGGTCTTGGCGATCTTGACCGTCGATCCCGGATCATCGTGCCACTTGACTGGCACCTCATAGATCTTGTAGCCCATTCTCTCGGCCAGAAGCAGCAGCTCGGTATCAAAGAACCAGGCCTGGTCCTTGATGAGCGGCACGATGTCGCGCACGGCCCGGCGAGTGGCGCCCTTAAAGCCGCACTGGGCATCGGAGAACCTGGACCAGAACAGAGCCTTGATCATGAGGTTATAGGTGCGGGAAATGATCTCCCGCTTGAGGCCGCGCTGGACCTGCGCGCCCTTCTTCAGGCGCGTGCCGATGGCCACGTCGTACTCGCCGCTCAGCAGCGAGTCGACCAGAGGAACGAAGGCACTCAGGTCCGTCGACAGGTCGAGGTCCATATAGCTGACCACGGCGGCGTCGCTCTCGGTCCAGGCCTTGCGCAGGGCCCGGCCGCGGCCCTTCTGGTCCAGGTGAATGACCTTGATCTGCCCCGGGTATCGCTCCGCCAGACCGGTCGCAATCTCCAGGGTGCGGTCGGTGGAGGCGTTGTTGGCCACCACGATACGCCAGTCATAGCTGACGTGGTCAGAAAGGTACTGCCGCAGGGTGAGCACCTTGCTCTCGAGATCCTGCTCTTCGTTGTAGACCGGGACTACCGCGTCAACGCGGACTCGTTGGCTGCTATCCACTCTTTGCCTCCAGGGGCGCCTCAGCTCGCATCGCCAGGGGAAGCGCGCTGACCCAGCCGAGCGTCAGAAAAAAGACCAGGGCCAGGTCCACCAGAAAGTACGAGTGGTCGACCATGCCGTGAGCCAGCGTGGCGACCATGCTCGCCGTCCAACCGAGGATGATAGCATGCTCGTCACCTTCGGGCAAACGCCAATAGAGTCGCAGCGCCGCCTGGAAAAAGGCCAGAAGCAGAACTGCCAGGACAACCGGGCCGCCAATGCCGAGTCTGGTCCAAAAGTCGAGCACGATGTTGTGCGGGTGCGACAGGTTGGGTTCTTCCCAGGCCTCTGGCAGCATATAGTCGGGGTAGCGGTAGAGAAAGTTGTCCAGTCCCACGCCGGTGATGGGGTGGTCGCTGATCATCCGCCAGGCGGCTCTCCACAGCCCGATGCGCCTGAAGGTCGTGCCCTGCTCGAGGTCGAGCAGGGAGGTGAGCCTCTCTGTGCCCGCGATGGGCAGGAGCAGGGCCAGGCAGAGCAGGAGCGCCCCCAGCACCATCAGGGTGGTCCGCCGCCCGCGCAGAAAGGCCACGGTCAAAAAGCCGGCGGGGAGGCTCAGCAGCCAACCGCCCCGCGAAAAGGTGAGAAAGAAGCACAGCACCAGCACCGCCAGCACCACCGCGCTGGCCCGGCGCAGCCAGTGGGTTGTGCCGGCCAGAGCGATGGCCAGCGCGAGAGGGATCACCCGGCCCAGGAACAGGCTGAGGTTGTTCGGCGAGCCATACACAGCACGCATGCGCCGCACGCCTTCCACCACGATGGCGTCGCCGTGGGCCACGTACTGGTAGAGGCCGTACAGCGACACGGCCAGCCCGGCCACAAGCAGACTGATGGCCAGACGGCGCAGAACCGCCCGCTCCCTGACCCCCATGCGGATCATCCAGTAGAAGAGAGCCGGCTCGAGCACGATCACCCGGAACTCGCGCAGGCTGACGCCTTTGTTCTGCGACACGGCCAGCGACGCCGCAGCCAGGACCACAAAGCCCACGGTGGCCCAATCCAGGGCTGTCAGCGGCCGCACCTGGCCAACCAGCCAGCGGCACAGCTCTCTGAGCGTCGGCCGGGCGGCCTTTCCTGGCAGCCCGCGCAGCAGGCCGCCAAGGAAGGAACCCAATGACAGGAGAAGCAGCAGCTCCACCACGGACACCGGGCGGCCCAGCACAGCGCGCCAGGAACCGTAAAACGGGAGCGTTGCCACCACAGCGCACAGCCCAAGGTCGGTCCTCTGCCAGATGGCCCAGGCGGCCACAACCAGACCGCCGAGACTGACCCAACTCCACGGCGAGAACCAAAAGACCGCCAGCGACAGAGCCAGCAGGAGCAGTTGAACTGCGGCTGGTGCGCCCGCGAAAGCCGCCGCCATGCGCCTCAGCCGCCTCGGCCAGTCCGACTGGCGCCAGGCTACAGCCAACCCCGCCACCGAGACCAGGCCCAGCAGCAGTACTGCCGCCGCCCGGGCGAGAAATGCCGACTCGTCCGGCGGTGTCAGCGGCGTGGCCTCGCCGGTCACAGCCGACAGGGCATCGTAGAAGGCGGTTGGCTGAGAATCCCTGCCCAGCAGCGCCAGGCCCCACCCGGCGCTATCGGGCTGCGTTGGTTGGAGCTGTGCCCAGATCATCGGCCCGAGCCAGCCCCATTCGCTGCGGGCGCGCCGCACTGCCAGGACGCTGCGCGCCGTTTGCAGGGCCGGCTCATCCGTGCCCCAGGGAGAGGGCTGGCCCTCCCAGCCCGGCGGAAGCGAGTTCCAGCCGAACTCGGCCGCCCAGATGGGCACGTCGGCATCATCAAAGCGCACCATTTCCTCGCGCAACAAGATCAGCCGCGAAAAGTTGAGCACGTTCGCGTTGACTCGCCGGTCGTCCGGGCCGCTCCAGAAGCCATAAGGCTTGGCGGCGAGCGCGTCGAACCAACCCTTGCCGCCAGACTGGTAGATACCCCGCAGGAAGAGAACGTCACTCATATTGCGGCCGCCTGACTCGGTGTTTGGCGCCAGCGCGGCGCACTGGATGCGTGCTGCCGGGTCAGCCGCGCGGATCTCGGCCGCGGCCAACCGCAGCAGCCGAACATAGCCCTGCGGGTCTACCGGGCCGCTGCCCCAGTTGGGTGCTATGTTGGGCTGATCCCAGACCTGGTACCAGGCGATGCGCCCGGCGTAGCGGCTGGCTATGGCTCGTGCAAACAGGGCGAAGGTGGTGGGGTACTGGGGAGGCGCAGAGCGCTCGGCGCGGTCTGCAGGGCGTCGTGCCCAGGCGGGAGAGGTCTCCAGAACAGCGACCAGGCCAAGGCCCTGTCTCTGGACCGCGTCCACAATGCGGTCCCAGGGTTCCCAGTGATAGTCACCCTGGCTCGGTTCGATCTCGGACCAGGGGACAGACTGGCGCAGCCAGTACAGGCCGGCGCGTTGCACCAGCTCTAGTACTTGCGGCAGCTCGTCGGCCGAGTACTGTTCGAGCGCTACGTTGACGCCGTACCCCTGCCCGGGCGGCATTGCCGCCGCCGGGAGGCGCGTGGTCGACACACCGCGACGCAGCTCACGGTGCGCTGCCTGAAGGCCGCTTCCCGCGGCCATGGCGCAGATGAGCGCCGCCAGACACAGCAAGACGAGCAGGTCCATCCATCGGGTGCGCCCGGCGCGCACTGCAGGGTTCTCGTTCGTGGCCGTCATCCGGGCTATCGTACCACAGCGGCCCGGCCACAGCAAAATGCCCTCCGGCGGAGAGTGTGGAATAACTGCCCAGGGAGCGTGAACGACAGGTTCGTAGTTGCGCTTTAGCGCTCCCCTTCCGGACGGTCTCACCGCGTCAGTGGGTGGGGACAGGCTAAAGCCTGTACTACGAACCTATCGAGGTCTGTAGTTGCCCGTAGTCTTGGCACTACCAGGCACAGGCGCCAGGGTGCTCCCATCCCTCGCCCGCTTTTTCCACACTCTC
>MWCV01000068.1 GCA_002070215.1 Chloroflexi bacterium ADurb.Bin180
CAGCACGGACTCGCGGGTATCAAAGGCCCAGCCCACGGGCGAGACGCGCATGGCCGAGCCGTTGCCCCAGCTATGGTAGGGCTGCGGGTCGTTGGAGAAGAGCCAGCGGTAGAACGAGTTGCCGTAGCCGGCATAAGGGTACTGGCGACCCAGGTCGCGGGCGCAGTCCTGGTAGGGGCGCTGCTCGAGGATGGCCCGGGCGATGGCGATGGTCATCACCGAGTCGTCGGTGAAGGTGCAGCGCGGGTCGAACAGGGGGAACTGCTTGCTCTTGCACGGGTGGAACTCGAACACGGAACCGATGATGTCGCCGGCGATTGCTCCGATCATAAGCCCTCCTGCGAGTATGGTTGATGGTCCGACACTATTATAGTCGACAACCACGACAGGGAATGACGCGGTTGGGGGTTACGCTCGGCATGGCGCGTCGCACGGTTGTGCGGAGCCAGGGCGTTGAACTCGAGCCCGTTTTGTGCTACGATGGCGGCAACCAAAGCAGCGGACACCCGGTTAAGGAGGACACGATGGTGGAAGGGAAAGGCAAAAGCAAGGCGGACCGGCTGGTGAGCAAGGCCGTGGTCAAGGTGGTGGAGGACCTGCGCGAGCTGGCGCACAAGAAAGCCAGTGCCGAGAGTGCTCAGATAGCGCTCGATGGCATGCTGGAGGGGTTTATCGAGCAGGCGCGCCAGTTCAAGGACCTCGATGGTCAAGTGGTGGAACAGCTCCAGGAGCTGACCGAGGTCTTTCCGGACAGTCCTTTGCCGTGGCTGAACCTGTCGCAGGTGTACCTGGAGCGCGACGAGTTCAAGCAGGCGAAGAAAGCGGCGGAGCAGGGCCTCAAGGTCGAGCCGGGCGAGGTGGGGCTGGTGTTCAACCGTGCCCTGGCGCTGGAAGAGATGGGCGACTATGAGGCGGCCATCGTCGGGTTCAAGCACTGCATCGAAGTGAATCCGCACTATCCCTGGGCCTACAGCAACATCGGCGATGCCTACCGCATGCTCAAGAAGTACGATCAGGCCGAGAAGCATCTGCAGGAGGCGCTCAAGATCGATCCGCATTTCGCGCCGGCGCTGCACAATCTGGCCGTTTTGTACAACGACCTTGAGCAATGGGCAGCCTGCGTGTACTATGGGCAGCAGGCGCTGCGCTACGACCCGGACAACGCCGAAACTCATCTGGCCATGGGCGATGCGCTGCTGAGCCTGAAGGAGCACGAGGCGGCGCTGCAGCACCTGGCGGCGGCCACGCTGATCAATCCCGATTTCGTCGAAGCTTACGAGTCGATGTCCGATGCCTATGCCGAGCTCGATATGTACGAGCTGTGCGTGGGGGCGGCGCGCGAGGCGCTGAAGCGAAATCCCCGGAGCTGGATGGCGCTGGCCAACATCGGCTACGGACTGGGCAGGCAGCGGCGGTTCGCTGAGGCCATCAAGGTCTACCAGGACGTGCTCAAGATGGTCTCGGACCCGGAGCGCCGCCACAAGGTGCTGTGGGAGTTGGGCTGGAACTGCTTCGAGGCGGGTCAGTACGAGCAGGCGCTGGATTATACGCAGCAGGCAATCGACAGTGCGGAGCAGCCCAAGCTGATCCTGTTCTTCAACCAGGGCCTGATGCTGCTGGCGCTGGGCAGGGTGGACGAGGCAGAAGAAGTGTACCGCCGGGCGATCGAGCGGGCTGAGGCCGAGGAAGACCAGGCGGTGCTGGCCGAAGCGAGCAAGGACCTGGGCGAGTTCCTGGCGCGCAAAGCGGTGGACATCGAGCCGGACTCGGTCATGAGCAGGTTGCTGAGGGGATAGGAGACCCGGGCGGCGGTCGGGGGCTCGCGCGGGATCTCGTCAGCATGGTGCCCGCGCGAGAGTCCCCCGCCGGCCGATGACCGTTTAGTGCGCTGGCGTCAGCCGTGGGCGGCTAGGATTTGGCCTTCCGGGCCGCCTGCGCCTTCTTGATGTTCTCGCGCCAGGCCTTGAGCTGGGCCTCGGTGGGCTTTTTGGCCTCGGGGACGTTGGGCCTGTCCCTGGCCTCAAAGATGTCTCCCTTGACCAGCTTGGGCTTGCTGCCCAGCGACGCCAGCAGCTTGCGGGCATCCTCGGTGTCGCCCACCAGGGTGTCGCCCTCCACGTGCGCATCGCTCTTCTGGATCAGCCAGGCCTGGGTGCCCCACGAGCCGCTGGCGCGCTTGCCGGCGACGCGCTGGATATGGCCCGGCTCACCGAGATCCTGGGTGCGGAAGGTGGCGAACTCGTCTTTGGGGCGCAGGACGATGCGGTAGTAGTCACCCTCTCCGGTGGAGCCCGGTTTGGCGCGTCGGCGGCCTTCGGGCTGCGCCAGGGCGCGTTCGGCTGGCGTCATCTCGCGCCAGGCTTTCTGGGCTTGCTTCACGTTCTTCTGTGCGGCCTTTTTCTGTTTCTCGGTTGGCATAGGTTGCACCTCCCTCTTGATGAGAGCATCGTGCCGCTCCCGGGCCGCCGGCAAGTTTGGTGGCTTTCACCGGCTGGCGGACAGCGATGTCTAACGCTGTTGCCCCTTTCTGGTCCCCCTCCGACCTTGCTGGCACAGTGCGCGGAAAACCTATCTTCGCCACGGCAGCAGGGCGGCGGGATCCCCGATCAGGTTGTACGTCTCCCCGATGTAGCGTGGCCGCGAGTCCGCTGCGTAGCCCGCGAGTGCGGCACGGGTCAAGTCGCCCGTACGCACCAGACTGCCATCGGTCAGAGCGGTAAAGAGCTCTTGCGACATGGCAGTGGCATCCGAGTTGAGCGCCGGGCCGGTCGGCGCCAGAACCCCCGCCATTCCCCCGTTGCCCGCGAGCGTCAGCAGCACTCCCAGGGCACGGTAGCCGGGAGTGGCATAGTCGCCGACGACGCAGGTGGCGGCGGCCATCAGCGGCAGGCGCGGCGCGTTGGTCAGCGTTGGCGCGTCCTTGCTGGTCAGGAGCTGCTCCCCGGCGAGGGTGTTCAGACCGCCGTGACCGACAAAGTGGAAGAGTCCCGCCCCCGACTGGAGCGCGGCGAGGGTCTCAGCACGGACAGCGGCTGCGGTGAGCGGTTGGCCCAGGTAGAGCCGCTGCGTGGTGAACTCGCCCGGCAGCAGGCCGGCCAGGGACTCGCTCGCGGCGGCAAAGTCGCCGGCGCGGGGATCGGCGTTGTCAGCCAGGAGCACGACCTGGCGCGACCAGCCAGCGGGGTCAGCGGCTTCGTAGGCCCGTATCTTGTCGATGTAGGCCTGGAACTCGGCGGTGGTGAGCACGGGCAGGCGGCCCAGAGCCAGCTCAGGCGAGGCATCGTTGCGGACGACGTCGGCGTAGAGGCCATCGGCCGGCACGAGCACTCCCAGCGCTCCGGTGAGGAGCGGCGGGACCAGGCAGTCTCCGTAGCCCAGGTCGTTGCGATAGTCGTAGGAGCCGGCGCCAGCCAGCAGGACGTAGGCCGGTCGTGGCGACCAGCGCGACCAGGCGTAGGACAGAAAAGCGCGGATGGCGGCCGGGTCCGGCAGGCCATAGCTGAACTCGTCATAGATGTCCTGCACGTCGACCACGCGCGTCACCAGGCCCTGGGAGGCGCGGTAGGCAGCCAGGTCGGCGGCGGGGGCGGCCAGGGCGGAGGTGGTGATAATTACATAGTGCGCACCGTTGCGACCGCGCAGCGATGAGGGTATGTCGGCGGTCAGGGTGGTGAGCCGCGGGATGACCTCGGCGGCGATGGCCAGGTAGGCGGCCCTGGCATCGTCAGGCTGGAAGGTGGCGCGGTAGGCGCCGTCCCACGGCTCGACGCGCACGGAAGTCAGGCGGCGCGGAGCGAGCGGATCGGCCAGGTTCAGCACGAGGATGTTCGGGCTGGAGAAGCCATCCACCGTCACCGCCGAGCCGGAAGCGGGTACCGGGAAGGTCAGGGCGCCATCAAGGGCACGGTACCAGCGCTGGTAGGTCAGCTCGAGCGAGTCCAGACAAAAGATGGAGTAGGGCAGGCCGCTGTCGAGCAGGGCCAGGAGCTGGACCGAGTTGTCGCCATCGGACAGGAGCGCCGAGTCCAGCGGGAAAACGGCCTGGTAGGGAGCAGTGCCGGACCAGGCGGCCTCGCCGATCACTGTGCCATTGAGTGAGAGGCGCACGTGGTGATCGCGGCCGGTGCGCGTGTTCGACAGGCCCAGCAGGCGCACGGTGAGAGTAGCCTGGCCGGTGCGAGCCGCACCATCGGAGCGCAGGCCAAAGGTGCGCGAGCCCAGTGTGGCGTTGCCGCCAACGAGCGGCAGCGACACCCAGTAGTCAACGGTCGGATCGGAAAACATGCCCAGAGCAGCCAGCTCGGCCGGGTCGGTGCGGGAGGTGGCCGCGAAGGAGGCCAGCGCGACCGGTGAGGGGATCTTGCCACCGCGGCTGGCCATGCGCCTGCCGCTGCCCTTTTGCAGCCAATAGACATTGTCGGCGGCGAATAGACTCCCCGCCGCCTGCCCGTAGAAGTAGAGCCCGGTGTTGTCGGCCGCCGCGAGCCAGGAGACGTCATTGCCCCGGCTGGAGAGCTGCAGCCCGCCGGTCTTGACCGCCTTCTGTGCTTCGGCGGAGGACAGGTTGAGGGCCGCGGCGATGTCGGCGGCTGAGACAAAGTAGAGTCCCGTGCCGCGCAGGGTCAGCCGGGCCGCCACAGGCGCGGCGGAGGCGCAGGCGTCGCCAGGCAGGTCATCGGGGGCCCCTGGCTCGAGCTCGGGGCCGGGCCTGGCCTCACTGGCGGGCGGCAGGGCCGACGGTGCGCCGCTGGTAGTCGCTTCGGGCAGGATAGGTGCCGGTGAGAGGTCGGCCGGGCGAGGCAGGCGCTCCAGGCCATCCGGCGCAGCGCCAGGGGCGGGCAGCGAGCGTGAGGCGGTCACCGCAAAGGGGCCGTAGGTGGCCGTGCCGCCGCGCATCTCGATCTCCACCAGCTCGTAGGTGCCGCTGCTGGCCGGGTTGGCCGCCGGGTCGAGCAGGCGATAGATGCCTCCAGCCCCCGAGCCGAACAGGGCCGGTACAATGGACTCGTTGACCAGGGTGCGCTGACCCGTCGCCGGGTCGTAGCGGTAGACGAAAAAGCCCAGAGTCGACACCTCGGAGGAGGTCTCCCATTCCAGCCAGACCGCGCCGTCGCGGTTGAGCGCCTCAAAGCGGTCCAGGACCACGGCGGTGGTGCCGCTGGTACCCACCTGCGAGAGCCACAGGTCGACGTCCTCCGACTCGTTGAACAGAGACTGGGCGGAACCGAGGCCGGCACTGTAGCTGGCGCTCAGTGAGTCGGCCCAGGAGATGGGTTTGGCATAGAGCAGCGTTGGCCCGGAGAAGAGGCCGGTGTTGTTCAGGTTGGTGGTGGCCCAGGCCAGGCGGAAGCCGCCGGCGTTGCCACGGGAGGCCAGGGGCGGGTCGTCGGCAGTGGAGGTGAGCTGGTAAGTGGTGTCCAGCGCACCGGTGGCCGCGTTCAGTTTCAGCGCATAGATGTTGCCGCCGCGGAAGGCATCGTTGTAGGCCAGATAGGCCAGGTAGGCAAAGCTGTTGTCGCCGGTGAGGGCAGGCGGCACGTGTTCGGATAGGCGGGTGCCGTAGGGACCCTGGGTTGCCGCCCAGGTGAGCGTGGGCAGGGTCGAGGTGGAGTAGGTGTAATAGAGCAGCGGCGTGGCGTTGGCATAGTCGGTGTAGCGGTTCCAGGCCACCCACAGGCGGCCGTTGGCATAGTGGATGGCCGGGTGGTTCTCACGGTTGGCCGTGGCGGCCACGGCGGTATTGGTGGCGTTCCAGGTGTTGGTGGCGCCGTTCCAGTACTTGACATAGACATCGGACGTGGTGCCGGAGTAGCGGAAAGCCATCCAGACGTGGTTGTTGACTGTGTCGATGGTCAGGGCGGGGTAGCGGTGCGTTCCGCCCGTGACGGCCCCGGCGGCCGTGGACCAGGTGCTGCCGTTGTTGGTTGACAGCGAGTAGTAGATGCCAGTGGTGGAGCCGGTGCCGGTGTAGTGCAGCCAGACCAGCAGGATGTCGGGCGTGTCGGCAGAGTCGCGGTCATAGATCACGGCCGGGTCGGCCATCATGTAGTTGGCATTGTTGAGCAGGCTATCGCGCGTGCCGATGGTGCCCCAGGCGCCGCCGCTGTAGGTGCGCGAGTGCAGGTAGTAGTTGTACCGGGGAGTGCCACCAGAGGAGGTCTCGCGGACCCAGGCCACCGTCACGCTGGAGCAATCGGCACTCCCGGCGATGGCCGGGCTAAAGTTGTGGTCGCCCTGGCTGTCGCTGATCTGCCAGCGGGTCCACGAGACGCCGCCGTCGGTGGAGCGGGCGGCGTAGACGGCGGCCGGGCCGTTCGTGTGGCTGCTGGCATCGAGGTAGGCGGTCCAGAGCGTAGTTGGTGAGGTCGGGCAGGCCCAGAAGGCGGGGCCGACCTGGGCGCCGGTGACCGAGACTACGCTGCGGTTGGCGTCGATGCGCGCTTCGTTGGGCAAGGAGGCGGCGGGCAGCACGTTGAAGGCGATGACCCGCTGATCCTGGCGCGGGCTGCCGGCCGACGAGGCGGCGGTGATGGTCAGATCGTAAGAGCCGCTGGCCACGCCGCTGCCCACGGTGATCACGGCCGAGACGTCCACCGAGGCGCCGGAGGATAGAGCGTAAGGACCCGCCGGGCTGAACGAGACGGAGAAGCCGCTGGCCGCGCCGCCGGTGAGGGTGGTGGCGGCGGCGGACAGAGAGATGGTATCGGCGTTGGTGCCCCAGTTGGTCAGGCGCAGGCGCGTGGCGCTGGTGGTGCCGGCCTGCGCGTGCTCGGCTGAGCCGGAGAGCGGCTTGAGCGAAGGAAAGTAAGGTTGGGCCGAGGTGCCCATACGGCCGGTGCAGCTCGGCAGGCCAGAGCAGGTGCGGCTGGTGGAAGGGGTCACGCCCAGACCGCCCGAAACAACCAGGGCGTAGGGCTGGCGGGTGCCGGTGGGGGCGTTGGCCAGGGTCACGCGGACGGTCCAGGTGCCCACGGCCGGGTTCCGCACATAGACCGCTTCGGTGTTGTTGACCGCGTCGTAGGTGGCCGTGTTGTTGGACCACGCCCCGGAGAAGTTGTTACCGTAGTAGGCTGACCCGCTCGGCGGGGTGACCAGCAAGTTCAGGTTGTTAACGGCATAGGATGAGCTGCTGCTGTTGGCATAGTCCGTCCAGGTCAGGGTGACCTTGAGCGGCTCGCTCGAGTCGACCACGACCACGGTGTACTGCACATAATCGCCGGAGCTGTCGGGGCCGATGGTCGACTGGTGCGCGGCGTTGGTGATGTTGGTGAAGTCATCGTAGAAGAAGGAGCGCGGCGCCAGGGGCGTGAGGGACTGCTCGAGGTTGGCCATACCCCAGCCCTGGGCGTTGCGTCCGCCGTAGGGGGCGCTGGTGTTGGTTTCGTAGCCATAGCCCATATCCACTGCGCCGTTGAGCAAGGTGGCCTTGAGCAGAGCGGCGCTGGGCGGGGTGGCGTTGGACAGGCCCTGGATGTCCTGGTAATAGTCACGGACGATGATCGCCGCGCCGGTGATCTGCGGGGAGGACATCGAGGTTCCGCCGGACCAGGCATAGTCGAGGTGGCCGTCCTCGTCACCATCGCCCGGCTCGTTCTGCCACAGGCCCACCGTAGCGTTGTCGATGTAGGTAGTGCGGGTGGACAGCACGTTGGCGCCGGGGGCAACGATGTCGGGCTTGAAGCGAATGTCGCCGCTGGTGCCGGTGGTGATGGGCCCGCGGCTGGTAAAGTCGGTCAGCAGGCTCGCTGTGTCGCTGTCGGGCGACCAGACCGAGCGGTGGTTGCCAGAGGCGCCGACGGCAAGGATGTTCTTGGCCGTGGCTGGTTGGGAGACGGTGTCGGGGCCCGGACCGGCGTTGCCGGCCGAAGCCACAATGAGGTAATCCTGGTAGGTCCACATCACATAGTCGGCCGTGCGCGCGTTCCCGCCATAGGTGGTGGTGGTGCCGCCCCAGGAGTTGTTGACCGCGCGGGCGCCCTGGTTGTAGAGGGTGGTCCAGTCGGTCTGGGCCGAGATGCACAGGCCACCGCCAGTGGCGGAGGTGTGCACGACGCCGATGCGGGCCTCCGGGGCCTGGCCCACGGCAAAGCCATAGTCGAAGGAGGGATCCGCGGCAGTGGCGAAGGCGGTCAGTCCCCGCTGGAGCAGGGAGAGATAGCCATTGCCGACCATCGTGCCGGCCACGTGCGTGCCGTGGCCGCCGTTGGCACTGTCGTCAGAGCTGGTGCAGGTACAGGTGTCTCCGCAGGCAGCGCTGTTGGCGTTATAGATCACGCGGCTGGTAGTGGTGCCGCCGGTATAGTCGAAAAAGTCCTTGATGTTGGGCGAGGTGGTCTTGTTGTCCAGACCCGAGTCGACCAGCCCGACCGTCTGGCCGGCGCCCATCAGGTCCTGCAGCAGCCCGTTGCGCGAGGCCTGGCGCAGGTTCCAGGTGGTCATCACCTGGGCGGCGCCGTCGTTGAGCAGGCGCGGCGGGTCGTAGGGCTCGACACGGTAGATGTTGGGCAAAGCGGCGAGCGCGGCGAGCTGCTCGCGCGTTGCCCAGACGCGCGCCACGGGGGGATCGTTCTCGATCAGGATGACCCCGGCGCCTGTGGCCGCGATGCGGGCGGTGAGGGAGGCGGTGTCCTCCGACTCGAAGGTGATGACCTCGACGGCCAGGCGGCCGTTGTCGACCGGGGCGATGGCGAACTCGTCATCGCTGGCCAGGCGGTAGGCCGGGTGGTAGCGGCCGACCCACTGCACGCCGGGCAGGGCCCGGGCGCGGGGCAGGAGAGGGGGCGCCATACGCACGAGGTAGGTGTAGTTGGGGTGATAGCCCAGGAGCACCGCGCCTAGCGAGAGCAGGGACTCACGCCATTCGGTAGCGATGGGCCCCTGGAACTGAATCAGGAAGTAGGGATCGCTGGCGGCGGCACGGAGACCTGGCGGGATCGACGGCTCGCCCCTGGCCGAATCCCAGACGCGGCCGTTGAGCGAGATGACGGTGCGGTCATCGAGGCGGTCGGCGATGTTGGCTTCGGGCAGGGCGGCGAGCTGGGCATCGCTCACGCGGGCCAGGACGAAGGAGCCATAGTCCTGCACCACCGTCAGGCCGGAGGGGAGGGCGGGGCCGTCGAGCTTGCTCAACACGACCAGGCGCGTTCCCCCGGGGGAGGCGCTCACGGGGCGCGCGCTGGAGGCAGGGAGCAGCAGCGCGAGTACGAGAGCCAGCGAGATCCAGCAGCGAACGGACCGCCGAGAAAGGATCACCATAGGACCCTCCTTGCCGCGTTACGAAACGATCACCAATTATACTACAAATCCGCAAACCGCTCGGGATAGTTGCTGGCAATGCCATCCACGCCCAACGCATGCACGACACGCAGGCGGGGCGGGTCGTCGATGGTCCAGGTGAACACCTGGTGGCCGGCCTGGTGAAGTACCTCCACCACGCGCCGCGAGAGCAGCGGGTGGTAGAGCATCACCGCGCTGGCCTGTGCGTCCGAGATCATCGACAGCACGCGCCAGGGCAGGGTCCAGCGCAGCCAGGCCAGCACAGCCGTGACGACGGGCTTGAGGTAGGGCTTGTTCGAGGCGCCGCTCCTGTCTTCGGGGAAAGATAGACCGGTGCGCGAGTCCGGTGCCAGCGAGCGGATCAGGCGGAGACTCGAGGGGTAGTGCGTGCTGTAGAGCACATCGCCGGAGAGGCCGCGGGAGGCCACGGCTTGCAGCACGGCCGGCTCGTAGCCGACCGCCTTGAGGTCGATGTTCAGCAGGGCGCGGCCCCGCACCAGGTCCAGCGCCTCGGCGAGCGAGGCGATTGGACCGGCCTTGCCCGGCGGCAGGGCACGCAGCTCGTCCAGAGTGTGCTGGCTGGCCAGCTCGCCCGGGCAGCCGTGGTCGGCCAGGTTGTCGTCGTGCAGCAGCACCAGGCCGTCGCGGCAGGCGCGCACGTCAAACTCGATCAGGTCCACGCCCAGCTCCAGGCCGATACGGAGCGAGTCGAGGGTGTTGGCCGGGGCGTGCCCGGCGGCGCCGCCGTGGCCGATGCGCAGGAAAGGTTTGGACCAGGCGGTTGGTGAGAGTGTGGTCATCGGTCTCACTCCAGAGGCATCTCGTGGCGGACCGATTATGCCTGAGCGGGCCAGGCGAGTCAAGGCGCCGTCGCAGCGGGGAGGGTCGGCGAGCGAGACTGTGGAATAACTGCCCAGGGAGCGCGAACGACAGGTTCGTAGTTGCGCTTTAGCGCTCCCCTTCCGGACGGTCTCACCGCGTCAGTGGGTGGGGACAGGCTAAAGCCTGTACTACGAACCTATCGAGGTCTGTAGTTGCCCG
>MWCV01000069.1 GCA_002070215.1 Chloroflexi bacterium ADurb.Bin180
CGTCGGGAAGGGGAGCGCTAAAGCGCAACTACGAACCTGTCGTTCGCGCTCCCTGGGCAGTTATTCCACACTCTCGCCGTTCCGCGTTTGCCGTACGAGGCCGCCTGGTGTAAGATAAGGGCCAAGAGCGGCTGTGGAGGAACCCGTCTATGACAATCATCGAATTCTCACCCATTCCGAGTCAGTCTGAGCTTCTCGCACTGCAGCACAAGCTCGCCAACACGCCCGAGGGCGGAGCGGTAGTGCTGATTGCGGCGCTTTTGGCCTGGGCCCACGACGACCCCAGGGCCGAGATGTACCTGTCCTCGGCGCTAGCCTGCGGGCAGTTGGAATGCGGCCAGATCAGGCTAATAGACCGGCAGCGCCTGGCGCGGCAGTACCAGGGCCGCCGTTCCATCATCCACTCGTACATCGAGGGGGCGACCTCTGAGAACGGCTACGAGCTGCCCCAGCCTCCGTTCAAGGTGCACCTCTCGCGCAACCCCCACAGCGGCGAGGAAAGCTCAGGGCGGGTCAAGGTGTTCGTGGCCTGCTCCGAGCAGCCTGCTGACGGGTGTAGCTGCCCCCAGGTAGAGCGGGCTTGGGCAAAGAGAGGTCAATCGGCGCGGCCGAGCGGGTGCTCCTGCTCGTCATCTTGCTGGTGGCGGCCTGGCTGCGCCTGGGCTGGCCGCGCATTGTCTCCTTCGGCTACGACGAGGCCAGGGTCAGCCGTCTGGCGCTGGAGATGGCCCACCTGGGCCATTTCGCTGCAGTGGGCATGCCCACATCGGCGGGAGTGCCCAACTTTCCGGCCGCAGTGTGGTTGTATGCTCTTCCCTATGCCCTCTCAACTGATCCCCTCATTGCCGTGGCATTCACCGCCCTGGCCAATGTGCTGGCCGTGGCGGGAGTCTGGTGGCTGGCCAGGCAGGCGTGGGGCAGATGGGCGGCAGTCGCGGCGGCGACGCTCGGCGCAACCTCGCCTTACCTGGTGTTCTACTCGCGGGGCATCTGGGGCCAGGACTGGCTGGTTCCGGGAGCTGTCCTGTGGGCCGTGTGTCTGGTCAAGGGCCTCCGCGAGCAGCGTGACCGGTGGCTCGGGGGCGCGGCGTTTCTTGCCGGGTGTGTCGGCCAGGTCCATCCGGCCGGTTTTTCTCTGGCTGTGGCCACTGCATGGCTCGTAATCCGCTTGCGCTTGTGGCGCTACTGGCGCGGGCTGTGCGCTGGCACAGGCCTGGCGGCGCTGGCCGCGGCGCCGATGGCGGTGCAAGTCCTCAAGTCGCCCACGGAGGCGGAGGGATTGCGGCAGATGCTGGGGCAGCGGGCCACTGCCAGCCTGACCAGCGTGCGGCAACTGGCGCGGCTTGCTGCGAGCAAGGGCTGGGAGTGGTTCTGGCTCGGACCCGACTGGCAGTGGGGCGAGCCGCTGAGAACAGTGCTCGGGTGGCTGCCGCTGCTCCTTGGGGCCACGGTTGCGGTCGGGATGCTGTGGCTGGTGCACGACTGGAGCACGGCGCGCGGAGCGGGCCGGAGCGGCGAAGGCGAAGGAGCGCGTGCGCTGCTCACGATCTTGGTACCCTGGGTAGTCACGGCGCCAGCGTTGTTTCTGTGGTCCAAGACGCCCCCGTACATTCAGTATCAGCTCACTGCGGTGCCGGCAGTCTACTTGGCGGCGGGAGCGGCATTCCGCGGCCGGCGGCGGCCTGCCGGGAGGGTGGTGCTGGCGGCAATGGTTCTGCTGGCCGCCGTGGTGCAGGTGAGGGCGGTGAGCCGCACGCTCGATGTCGTTCAAGAGCGGCAGGTAGCAGGAGGGTTGGGCACGCCGCTGCTCTACGCTCAGACGGCGGTGAACGAGCTGCGCGAGAAGGGCCAGCCAGTCGTGGTGGAGACGGCGGGAGCGGATCCGGCGTTCGATGGGGACGCCGCGGTGTTCGATGTGCTGCTGTGGGGCAGCGAGCGGCGGCTGGTGGATGGGCGGGTGGCGCTGCTGGTGCCGGAGAAAGGAGCCAACCTGCTGTTCAACTTTGACACGCTGCCGGCATGGGAAGTAGCGAGTGATTTGGGCATCGGTGTGCCGGGCACGTTGCCACGCCGTCAAGGAGAACCGCCTTATGCCACATTGCAGGCGTCCGTGCCCTTGGTGCCCACGTTGACCTCCATCGAACCGGTGCGCCTGGCCAACGGGGCAGCGTTGAGTGGCTGGACAGTGCAAACCCGCACGGGCGGCGGCACCAGATTGATCACCGCCTGGCGCATCGACCGGCGCGCGGCAGCGCAGTACCATCAGTTCAACCATCTCTACGTAGAGGGAAGGCCTGGCCCGGCGGCGGTACACGATTTCTCAGCGCAGTCGGCTGCCTGGCAGGCGGGCGACCTGCTCATTACCTGGGCCGATTTCGAGTCGGTGGCTGACAAGGTGCTGCGCTGGGAAGTGGGCATGTACTCCTATCCTGGCATAGTGCGCGTGCCTCTGGAAGCCGGGGGCGATGCCATTGTGTTGCAGGCACAACCCTGACACGCGGTTCAGGACACTGGGGAGGAGCACCGTGACCACCAACAAACTCAGCTTGAGAGCGCGGCTCCTGCGCCCGATATGGAGCAGCGTAGTGGCGCAGGTCGGCCGCTACGACACGGTGCAGGAGCTGCGCGCGATGCAGGCTGGCCGCGCAATCAAGCCGCAGGTGCCACGCGGCGTAACCAGGGAGACAGTGTTGGCCGGCGGCGTGGCGGCGGAGTGGCTTGTCCCGGAGAAGGCGCAGCGCGGGGTGCTGTTCTACCTGCACGGCGGCGCATGGACCCTGGGCTACTATCAGCCGCATCGCTGGATGGTAGCGAAGATGGCTCAGGCCACGGAACGCAGGGCGCTGGTGCTGGACTATCGTCTGGCGCCGGAGCACCCCTTCCCGGCAGCGCTCGATGATTGCCTAGCGGCCTACGAGTGGCTGCTGGACCAGGGGGCGAGGGCACAGGAGATCGTCATTGGCGGTGATTCGGCCGGGGGGAACCTGACACTGGCCATGCTGCTGGCCCTGCGCGATAGCCGGCGGCCGCTGCCAGCGGCGGCGGTGTGCCTCTCACCGGTGACGGCGCTGGTGCCACCGGAGGGGGTAGAGCTGGCGCCAGTCGATGCGCCGCAGGTTCGCGATGCCGGGCTCCCAGTGGAATGGGCGCAGAACCAGCTCGCCTCGTACGTGGGCGACAACGACCCGCGCCAGCCGCTGATCTCGCCGTACTATGGCCACCTGCGGGGCCTGCCGCCGCTGCTTATCCAGGCCGGGGGCAACGAATGGCTGAGAGAGGACGCGGCGCGGTTCACGGCGAAGGCTCAAGAGGCAGGAGCAGACGTCACGTTGCAGGTGTGGCCCGGGATGTGGCACGTGTGGCAGATCCTGGTCGGGTGGATGCCCGAGGCTGACCGGGCGGTGGAGGAGATCGCCGCGTTTTGCCGCCGGCAGCAGGCGCAGGGCGGTGGCGAGGGGGTGAAGCAGGCAGCGAAAGAGGATGGAACACGACAGAGTCGGCCGTCGTCTGGCAACAGTAGTGAAGGCACGTCTTGAGGCAAGGAGGAAGACACAGAATGAGTAACAGGATGAGCAGGATGTTGGTACTGGCGGTGCTGGTCTTGGCCGCGTCGGCTTGTGCTGCGGCCAAGGCGCAGTCCACGCCCACGCCGCCAACCCAGATCGCGAACCCGGCTTCGGAAAACTGCGTGAAGCAGGGCGGCAGGCTGGTCATCGAAAAGCGCGGTGACGGCGGCGAGTACGGGATCTGCTACTTTGAGGACAACCGACAGTGCGAGGAATGGGCCCTGCTCCGGGGTGACTGTCCGGTGGGCGGGCGCAAGATCACCGGCTATGCAACCAAGGCAGCGGCCTACTGCGCCATCACTGGCGGCACCTACCAGATCACAGCAGAGAGCGGGGGGGACCGGGAGAAGGGCACCTGCACCCTGAAGAGCGGCGCGGTGTGCGACGCAGAGGCTTACTACAACGGCCAGTGCGACTCGAGCACGGCAGCAGCGCTGAAGAAGTACGCGGATCCCTTTGCCTACTGCGCGGCAGTGGGCACCGTGCCGGCTCCTGACGCCCGGTACGACGGCGACGCGCTGCCGGAGGCGCTCGTGCAGGCGATGGTACGCGGCAACATCGTTTCCGCCGATGCACCAGCCGAGATTCAGAAGAACGCGGTGTGGCGCTGCGCTGACGGCAAGGTCAAGGTCTGCCACAGAGGGGCCAACCTGCCGTGCGAAGAGATGGCCGACGCCAGCGGCATTGCCAGCTCGGAGATGGAAGCTTTCTGCCAGGAGAACAAGTCGGCCGAAGTGATTCCGGCGGCGGTCACCGGACGGGCGACGGTGTTTGAGTGGAAGTGCGTCGATGGCAAGGCGACGGTGGCCAAGCAGGTGCTGAAGGTCGACGCGCAGGGCTTTATCGGCGACTTTTGGTTCGAGCTGAAGCAGTAACGCTCGGCGCGGCCGTTCGTTACCACCAAGCGCCCTCCAGACCCCCGTGGTCTGGGGGGCGTTTTGTTTGGTTAGACTGGCGGCGGCTTGGATTGTGGGAAGAGCTGTGCTAGAATTGCCCTCGATTTCCCCTGACGAGAGGCGCCGAACCAATGGCCAAATCAAGACGCACCAGGCAGTTACCAGAGGTCGCCCCACAACCCAGGACCACCAACCGCTGGTTGTTGGTGGGAGTCGTCCTGCTGGTCCTGCTGGCCATGCTGATTCTGGCGCTGACTCGCCCCAAACTAGCACCGAAGGAGACTGTATTGCCAGAGCAAGTCGCCACCAAGCGGTACGCATCGGCGCCGCCGATGACCATCGACGTGAAGAAGCACTATACGGCCACGGTCGAGATGGCCAAGGGCGGCAAGTTTGAGATCCAGCTCTTCCCCGACAAGGCGCCCATCACGGTAAACAGCTTTGTCTTTCTGGCCAGGGACGGCTACTTTGACGGAGTGACCTTTCACCGGGTGCTGGACGGGTTCATGGCCCAGGGCGGCGATCCCACCGGAACGGGTCGCGGCGGGCCGGGCTACCAGTTCGTGAACGAAGACAGCGACCTGAAATTCGACAAGGCCGGAGTTGTAGCCATGGCCAATGCGGGCCGCAATACCAACGGCAGCCAGTTCTTTATCACCTTTGCCCCGCAGTCGTACCTCAACGGGGGCTATACCATCTTTGGCCAGGTGGTGAGCGGTATGGACGTCGTGAACGGCCTGCGCAGGCGCGATCCCGACGACAGGCCCACCTACAACGGCGATGCCATCCGCACGATCACCATACAGGAAAAGTAGCGCCGGTCAGGTCGGGGAGGGAGAATGGCCGAAGGGCGGCAGAAGTACAGCGAAGCGAACCGGCAGGCCTGGAACGAGGCCATGCCCTACCACCAGCGGGCGGCCAAGGAAAAGTGGGACCGACTGTTTGCTGCTTCCGGCTATTCGTGCCTGGACGAGGTCGAGCTGGCCGAATGGCAGCGCTTGGGCATCGATGGCAGGGCCGTGGCCCACCTGTGCTGCAACAACGGAGTGGAGCTGCTGTCGCTCAAGAACCTCGGTGCGGGCCTGTGCGTCGGATTTGACATAGCGGATGAGGCGATCGCTGAGGCGCAGGAGCGAGCGGCGCGCTGCGGGATCGATTGCCGTTTCATTCGTACGGACGTCTATCAGATCCCTGCCGAGTGGGACGGGCAGTTCGACGTGGTGTACATAACGGCGGGGGCGCTGGCCTGGCTGCCTGACCTGCCAGGGCTGATGGCCGTGGCGGCGAGGCTGCTGCGCCAGGGCGGAAGAGTCTTCATCCACGAGATCCATCCGGTGTCCACGATGCTGCCCGACGACAGCCTGAGGGACCAGAACCCGCTGCAAATCAACGATGTGTATTTCAAGAGCGAGCCGTGGGTGTGGTACGGCGACCTGGACTATGTCGGCGGGACACACTACGACTCTCAACTGCCCCAGTACGAGTTTGCCCACCCACTGTCGGAGATCATCACGGCGCTGGTGGAGAACGGCCTGGCCGTGGAGCAGTTTTTCGAGTTTGAGAAGGACATCTCGGCGGGTCACCAGAGGCAGGAGGGCAAAGGCCTGCCCCTGAGTTACATACTGATCGGCCGGCTCGGCGCTGGCGCGGCGAGATAGGTGACGAATGGCCGACAGGGTGGTGCCCACGAGGCAGGGCGACGTCTTGATCCGTGCCGCGCGGGAGGGTGACGTCGAGGCCTACCGTGAGCTGCGCCTGGAGGCGCTGCAGAACCACCCCGACGCCTTTGGTTCGGACTATGCGACGGCGGCCGCGAATCCGCCGGAGTACTGGACCGAGCGCCTGAAGAACGCAGGAAGCACCGCGCCGGCGATGTTCATAGCCCGGGCGGAGGGTCAGCCCGTGGGGCTGTGCGGACTGGCGAGAGAGAACCGTCCCAAGAGCCGCC
Source organism: Chloroflexi bacterium ADurb.Bin180 (assembly GCA_002070215.1). Taxonomy (NCBI): domain Bacteria; kingdom Bacillati; phylum Chloroflexota; species Chloroflexi bacterium ADurb.Bin180. The sequence continues at coordinate 6,411 of MWCV01000069.1, forward strand.
ACAGCGCTGAGCTGATCAGCCTGTACGTGCGTTCGGCGTGGCGCGGGCTGGGAGTGGGAGAGGCGCTGGTCAAAGCGGCACTGGACTGGGGCAGCAAGCACGGCGTGCGCATCGTCAAGCTGGCCGTGGTGACACAGAACTGCTTCGCCATCCGGCTGTACGAGCGCTGCGGTTTTACGCCCTATGGCACGGAGCCAGAGGTCATCTATCTGAACGGCCGCCTGTACGACATGATCCTGATGTACCGCAGAATAGACGCGAGCGCCTCCGGCGCTGCTGTGCCGGAAACGACAGGAGGAGAAGCAGCGATGCTCATTCGACGCTCCAGCGATGTGGCCCCCGTTCGCTACGGAAACGGGGTTGAAAAGCGCGTGCTGCTCGGGCCCAACCAGGGCGCGCCCCATTTTGTGATGCGAACCATAGATGTTCCGCCAGGCCAATCGTCGCCCTGGCACAAGCACGAGTGGGAGCACGAGATGTTTGTGCTCGCGGGCAGCGGGGTGGCAGTGCGGGAGGATGGCGAGACAGCGATCAGCGTGGGGGATGCCATCTTGGTGCCGGGCAATGAGATGCACAGCGTGAAGAACACCGGCACTGAGCTGCTGCGCTTTATCTGCATGGTGCCGCTGAGCGGCGAAGACAACCCCTAGGGGACGGACGAGAGCCCGGTGTTGAAGCGACGCGGCGGCGGCCGGCAGGGCCTGCCGGGATGCGATGGATGACGAACAAGATCTCGCTGCCAGCGGGTGTGGCGCAGACGAACCTGATCACGCTGTACGCGCGAGCGCTCGAGTCGCAGCGCGACGATGCTCTGCTGCGCGACGAGCGTGCGGTTGAGCTCGTACAAGGGATCGACTATGACTGGACCCGTATCCAGCTCGGGGAAGAGGACCGGGTGGGCCTGGCCCTGCGGGGACTCGAGATGGACCGCCTGTGCCGTGATTTCATGGGCAGGCACCCCGGGGGCTGCGCGGTGCACATCGGCTGCGGCCTGGATACTCGCTTCTGGCGCGTCGATGACGGGCAGGTGCTGTGGTACGACCTGGACCTGCCGCAGGTGATTGAGGGACGGCGTGAGCTCATCGGCGGGGAGCAGGCGCGCTACCGAATGCTGGCCAGCTCGGTCCTGGACGAGAGCTGGATGCACACGCTGAGCTGCCAGCAGTGCGGCCAGGTTCTATTCGTGGCTGAGGGTGTGCTGATGTACCTGCAGCCACAGCAGGTCCGGTGGTTGGTAGCGATGCTGGCGAGGCGCTTTGCCGGCAGCGAGCTGGTGTGCGACGCCGTTACTCCCTGCTATCGTTTCGTCAACAATGTGAAGTTGCGGCTCTCGCATTCGAAAGGCAGAACGCACTGGGCCATCAAGAGGCCAGAGGAGCTCGAGAGCTGGGGCGAGGGCATTCGTTTGCTGGAGAGCTACTACTACCTGGACCAGGATGAGCCGCGTCTGGCCGACCACCGCTGGCTGATACGGCTGCCTTTCCTGGCCCATCGAACAGGTATCTTTCACTATCGGTTGGGAGAAGCACGTGAGAGCAGCGGGCAGCCTGGTGGCGGCGCACCAGTTCGAGACGCGAGAGGGGAACCCTGAAACCAGCGCTGCTGGTGATTGACGTTCAAAAGCTCTCCTGTCCAAGGGGACAAAGGGCGGCGGAGTCAGGGGCGCGATAGGCCGCCCAGACGGAGACAGATGAGTACGGGGGCAGACCGGCTGGTCTGCCCCCGTTGTTGTCTGAACGAGCGCTAGTTGACTACTGCGTGATGATAGTGACGCTGGTGAGGTTGCCTTCGGTGGACATCATCACCGTGGCCGAACGGTTGTCTTTGGTGAAGGAGAGGTAGCCCTCCATCGCCGAGTCGCCGGCCTTCCAGCCATGCGCTACCATAGCGTCGTTGTAATAGGTGGTCACTTCTTCCAGGGTCTTGGTGGTCTTGAAGCCGATCACCCCGGACATGGCGCTGAGCTCGGTGGCATCCGCCATAATCGGGATGTCCTCGGGCAGAGGCGGCTTGACACCCTCCGGTGCGGTGATCTTCAGCGGCCGGTCAATCTCGGTGAGATCGTAGGTGATGTCGAGAATGCCATTCGTGCCACCGCTTATGCCCAGCTTGGCGCCCTCGTAGTGGGCATTGTACTTGACGGTGATATCCCACTTGGGGGCAATGTAGACATCGCCGCTCCACTTGTCGGCCACGCCAAAGACCCACGCGCCGCTCACCGTCTCGTCGATCTTGTAGTGGTCAGCGCTCACGCCATTCACGTTCATTCCGCGCTGCACCAGGCGGCCTTTGTTGCCCGCAACGCCGCTGAGCGGGTCGGCCAGAAAAGTGGCGCTGCCGAACAGGTTCTCTTCGCTGGTGAGCATGGCGATCCAGTCCTCATCGTTGCTTTTCCAATAGCTGTACTGGCCGATGGAGATGACTTCGAAGGAACCATCGTTGGTCTTCCAGACCGTGTGCCGGGCGTTGTCGGCCTTGGAGAACTCTTCCAGAACGTCCCAAAAACCCTCTTCCTTGGTGCCGTCCTTGTTCTCGGACCACTGCCAGCGGTATGCGGCGCGGTACGAGTCCAGTTTATCCAGATTGGACGAGCTGCCCAGGTCGACGTCATCGGATGCCGTGGTTGGCGCAGCCGTAGGGCCCGGCGGTGCCGTAGGAGCAGAAACAGAACTAGATTCTTGAGTTTCACTGGTCTTGCCTCCTTGTAGCATGCCTCAAGGGCATGCTGCTGTTCCATTGTACCGCGGTGGCCATCGGAACGCAAATGAGCCGACGCTGTCTGTAAGACGCAGGCGCGGCGCGGGACATACGGTCGGGAGCCAACGTCGGGCGGAAGGGATGGCAGAGAGTGCCAAGCGGCCGGTTGGAGGGGGTGAGCAAGGTCAAGTGCAGTGAGGAGAGTGTGGAATATGTGGGCGACGTGCAACAGCAGACGGGAGATCGCCAAGTACGAACGCGGAAAGGTTCGTA
>MWCV01000070.1 GCA_002070215.1 Chloroflexi bacterium ADurb.Bin180
CCTGTTGGTCACGGAGCCGACCGCCTCTGGAGCTCACGACCTGGAGCGAGTGCTGGAGCTGCTGGAGCAGATGCGAGTGCCGGCCATGGTGTGTATCAACAAGGCCGACATCGACTGTGTGCAGGCTAATGAGATAGAGCACTACTGCGAGGCAAGGAACACGGCGGTTGTTGGCCGACTTCCTTACGATGAGGTGGTTACTGCCGCTATGGTGCAGGGTGAACCGGTGACCTCCTACCGACCGCAAAGCGCGGTGAGTCTGGCGCTGGAACGGGTGTGGGGCGAGGTGCGCCGGGGGCTGGGTTTCGACGGCAAGAGGTGACCTTTGGTCCGTCGCTGCGGGGACGGTGCGGGGCCTCATCTGCATTTGACAGGGCGATGGACCCATGCTATTGTAGTCTCGGCGTGCACATATAGAACGGATAAGGATAGCCGCTGTGACGCAAGCTGAACGGTGCCCGCGACGCCAGGGCGGTCCTTCCTGCGCGCGACGAATCGAGCGTTTCCTGGAGCCGTGCCTGTTGCTGATCCTCCATTGCAACGAGGGCTACGGCTATGAAGTGGTGGACAAGCTGAACGAATTCGGCTTTGATGAGAGTCCGGCTGACCTGAGCACGGTGTATCGGATTCTCCGTTTCCTCGAGGAGCAAGAGCTGGTGATCTCCCGCTGGGACACAGAGGGAGGGGGACCAGCGCGACGGCTGTACCAGATCACGTCAGCCGGCGACGAGTTCCTAGCTCACTGGGTGGCCGGTCTGCGCCAGACGGACCGGGTCTTGCATCATTTCCTCGAAACCTACGACCTGCACATGCGCGAGCATGCGCAGATACAATGAAATGGTCCGGTTTTCGTCGAGTTCTCCGACCCGCTTGCCCTAAGGCTTCCTGCTATGGCTGGCGGGCGCCGACCGGTGCCTGGCCCGGTCAAGGGCGCGAGGGAAAACCCTCGCACCTCCCGCATTTGGAAAGGGGAACGCTATCCATTTGGCATTAGGAGGCGCTGTTCCCCGTGAGGGACAGCGCCTTTCCTTGTGCGCCGCGGATGCTGCGCGGCACATCCTGGACAGGAGGATGGTCGTATGGTCAAGTCGCGCCTTGTAGTGCTCTTGCTTCTGCTCACTGTAGTTGCTGGCAGTTGTGCCAGGGCAACACCCACGCCTGTTCCGCCCACGGCAACCCCTGTGCCGCCGCCTACGGTCACGCCTGTGCCGCCAACGCCGGAGCCGGCAGTCCTCGAGGTCAATGGGAGGGCCTTTACTCTGGGAGAGCTGCGGTCACTGCCCGCTGCCCATGTCGAAACAGACGGCAAGGCGTTTGACGGAGTTCGCCTGCTTGATTTGCTTAGTGCGGGCGGGGTGTCCGGGGAGGGAATACTAACCCTGACCGCCAGCGACGGTTACTCCGCGGAGTTGCCGACTAGCAAGCTGGACAGCAATAGCATCGTGGCCATCGGTGCGGACGGCTCGCTGCAGACGGTCATCGCCGGACAGGGCAAGGGCGTCTGGGTCAAGATGCTGGTCAAGATTGCCTTCTCTGCCGGTGGGGATGCAGGCAAGCCGGCCGTAGAGGTCAACGGCAAAGCATTCTCGCTGGCCGAGGTCAAAGCCCTGCCCCAGGTCAAGGTGGAGGTTGACGGTAGCACCTACAATGGTGTGCGCATCCTCGACCTGCTCAAGGCAGCGGGGGCGTCCAGCGCCACGACCATCTCGCTGGTGGCCCGCGACGGGTATGCCGCAGAGGTGGCCGTCGCCGATCTGAATGAGCAGAGCATCCTGGCCTTTGGTGACAAGGAGTCGCTCAATTCGGTCATCCCGGGCCAGGGCAAAGGCAAGTGGGTCCGCGAGGTGGAAGCCATCCAGGTCACTGCCTCGGCCAGCCCGGCTCTGACAGTGAATGGCAAGGCGTTGTCCCTGGCAGATGTCAAGGCCCTACCTCAGGTCAAGATCGACGTTGATGGTACGGGCTACAATGGCGTGCGCATCCTGGACCTGCTGAAAGCGGCTGACGCCTCGGCAGCAGTGACCATCACCCTTGTGGCGAGCGATGGCTATTCGGCCGACGTCGCGGTGCAGGACCTGAATGAGCAGAGCATACTCGCTTTCGCCGACAAGGACGCCCTCAACTCGGTAATACCGGGTCAGAGCAAGGGTAAGTGGGTTCGTAATACCATCAAGATCGACTGCACTATTCCCCTGCCCAAGGACACCGTGCTAACAGTGAACGGCAAGCCCTTCACCATGGCCGATTTCAGAGCCATGACCCAGGTAGAGATCGAAGTGGAAGGGACCAAGTACAAGGGTATTCGCTTCCTCGACCTGCTCAAGGCAGCTGGTGCGGCTGACGCGGATGTGGCCCAGATGATGGCCAGCGATGGCTACCAGGGCAAGGCCAACATCAAGAAGATGACCGACCAGAGCATTCTGGCCTACAATGACGTGGGTGGCGTGAACGCGGTTCTCCCGGAAACGGACAAGGGCGGCTGGGTCAAGTTCATCGCCAAGATCGATACTTCCAAGGCGCCTACCGAGCCTGTGCCGACACCCAAGCCGGTCGACGAGGCCAACTCGCGCGTGATCATTGATTCGTTGGGCAACAAGGTCACAATCCCCAAGAAGGTGACCAGGGTGGCCTCGATGCGCTCTGGGATTACCGAGATCATTTGTGCCCTGGGCCAGGAGAAAAAGATCGTCGCGGTTGAGGAGATGGTCTCGGGAGGCTTCTCCTATGGCGAGTTCATCAGCAAGGTCCATCCTGAGCTGAAGGGGCTGCCAGCGCCGTTTGCCGGCGGCGACATCAGTGTGGAGGAGATGCTGCGTATTGGGCCGGACCTGGTGCTGCACGGTGGCCTGGGGCGGATCAAGCAGGCGGAGGCGCTGCGCAAGCAGGCACCGACGCTGCCGGTAGTCATCGCCCACTTTGAGACGCTTGAGCACTACATGGACGATATTCGTATCGTCGGGCAGTGTGTCAATGCCGAAGAAAAAGCCGAGACACTGATCAAGTACTTGCAGAGCAAGATTGACTATGTGCGCTCCAGGGTGAAGGGTATCCCCGAGGACAAGAAGATCCGCGTGATGTACGCCGGGCACGACATCTACCACATCTACACGCCAGATACCTTTGAGCACGCTCAGATCGAGGTAGCGGGGGGCATCAATGTGGCGCGGGAACTGACTGGCTGGCACCCTGAGATATCGGCCGAGCAGATGCTGATCTGGGATCCGCAGGTGATCGTCATGCTGAGCGGAGTGGATGTTCAGGCGGTGTTGAAGGATACCAGAGTGGCTGGTGTCTCGGCGATCAAGAACAAGCGCGTGTACTCGCTGCCGGAGGCGAGCTGGGACTTTTCTTCGCCGCGCGCTCTGTTCTGTATGGAATGGCTGGCCACCAAGCTCTATCCGGAACGCTTTGCCGATGTCGACATTGAGGCCTCGGCAGACGAGTTCTACCAGACGGTGTTTGGAGTGGACTATACTGGCCCGTCGCTGACGCAATAGCGCCCTCTGGTGAAACAGGGACGCTGCGCCGGCGGCTCTCCGGACCTACCAATGGGCGGCAGCAGGGCCCATTGCGCCCTGCTGCCGCCCATTCGTGGAGTGTGAATGGAGAAAACCTACCGATCCACACTGGTTGTCCTCTTTGCGCTCGCACTGGCCGTGGGCTTTGGCTCGCTGTTCCTGGGGCGCTATCCGGTCTCTCCGGCGACTATGGTACGTGCATTGGCTTCGCGCGTTCTACCTATCGCCCGTGACTGGGGACCCACGGTAGAGACGGTGATCTTTAACATCCGCGTTCCGCGCGTGATCCTGGCCATGTGCGTTGGTGCCGGTCTGTCCATCTGCGGGGCGGCCTTCCAGGGCATGTTCCAGAACCCGCTGGTCAGCCCCGATATCCTGGGCGTGACGGCGGGCGGCGGCTTTGGAGCTGCGCTGGCCATCCTGTTGTCGGGCCGAGCAGCGATGATCCAGCTCTCGGCCATTGTGTTTGGCATCATTGCGGTCGTACTGACCTACCTGATCAGCCGCGTCTACAAGACCACGCCGACGCTGATGCTGGTTCTGGCGGGAATCGTGGTTGGCTCCATCTTTTCGGCGCTGCTGTCGCTGGCGAAATACGTGGCTGACCCGCGGGACAAGCTGCCGACCATTACCTTCTGGTTGATGGGCAGTCTGGCCACAGTGTCGCGGTCCGACGTCGTGTCGACGGCCCCGCCGGTACTGGTGGGTATGCTGGCGCTGCTCCTGGTGCGGTGGAGGATCAATCTGCTTTCCATGGGCGATGCGGAGGCGCGAGCGCTCGGGGTGAACACCGAGGTGCTCAAGACGATCATCATCGTGGCCTCGACCGTGATCACCGCGTGCAGCGTGAGCGTCTGCGGCGTCATCGGGTGGGTTGGCCTGGTGATACCACACATTGGCCGGATGCTGGTGGGCCCCGATCACCGAGTGCTGCTGCCCGCGTCATTGGCGCTGGGGGCCATCTACCTGACTCTGATTGACGACGTGGCTCGTTCGCTCATGGGGGCCGAGATCCCGTTGGGAATCCTCACGGCCATCATCGGTGCGCCCTTTTTCGCCTTGATGCTGCGCCGGACAAAGGGGGGGTGGAGCTAGATGGAGGCGTGTATCCGTCTGGAGAACGCCGCGTTTAGCTACGGCGATCATCTGATCTTTCGCGGGCTGAGCCTGCAGTTGGAGGGAGGTCAGATCCTCTGTCTGCTGGGGCCCAATGGCTGCGGGAAGACGACCCTGCTGCGCTGTGTGAGCGGGCTGTCGCCCATGCCGGAAGGACGCGTGCTGCTGGATGGCAGGGACATTGCCTCTCTGAGCGAGATCGAGCGGGCGAGGATCATGGGCTTTGTGTTTCAGGAGCACCACGTCCTGTTCCCTTACACTGTTCTCGACGTGGTGCGCATGGGACGAGCGCCGCACCTGGGGCTGTTCTCAGTGCCCTCGCAGCGCGATACGCAGATTGCTGAGGAGGCGATCGAGGCGGTGGGCATTGGCCGGCTGCGCCTGAAGCGGTACACCGAGATCAGCGGCGGCGAGCGGCAGTTAGCGCTCATTGCCAGGGCACTGGCCCAGGAGCCGCATATCCTGCTGCTTGACGAGCCTACCTCGCACCTCGATTTCGGCAACCAGACTCTGATCCTGGAAACGATTCAGCGACTGGCCCGGGAGCGGGGTCTGGCAGTGCTGATGGCGACACACGTCCCTGACCATGCCCTGTTCGTTGCCACTCAGGTGGCGCTGATGAAAGCCGGCGGCTTTGTGGCCAGCGGCGCTCCGGACGAGGTGGTGACCGAAAAGAACCTGCGGGAACTGTACGGCATTGAGGTCAAGATCATTCAAGTCAACGTGGCAGACAGGGCTGCTCCGGTGCGCTCGGCGATCCCGCTGCTGCGCTCGTCCGCAGGGCCACGAGATGTTGCTGCGAGCTACCTGGGGAAAGAAGGTGACTGGCCATGAGTGGCGGTGTCTGTGGTTTCTGCGAGCGCCGATGCCGGCTCGAAGTGGGTGGAAAGGGCTATTGCCAGACGTACACCTGGGACGGAGAGCAGACTGTGGAGCGGTTCTCGCATCGCTATAGCTGCCAGTTTGTCAACCACATCGAAGGTGTTCCGTTCTACCACTTTATGCCAGGCACATGGACGCTGAACCTGGGCGGCGCAGGATGCAATTTCGACTGCCAGTATTGCTCCAACGCCTACGTGGCGCGCTCTGACCCGGAGCCGCTGCTTTCGTACCATCTTTCGCCGCAGAAGGTGGTGGCGCTCGCCCGGCAGTATGGCTGCAAGAGCATTTCCTTTGGCATCAACGAGCCGACGGTGGCCTGGCCCACACTGAGGGAGTTGTCGGCAGTGGCGGAGCAGGCAGGCTATCCGCTGGGCGTGCTGACCAATGGCTATATGAGTAGCGATGTAGCGGTGGAGATGGGCAAGGCGTGTCGTTTTGTGAACGTCAGTCTAAAGGCGATCACGGACTCCTTCTATCAGGAACGCGCCGGGGTCCCCAGTTGTGAAGTGGTGATGCGCAACATCGAGATTCTGCGCCGGCACACCCACGTGGAGGTGAGCACACCAATTGTGCAGGGGCTGAACGATGCCGACATCCCGGCCATCGCGCGTTTCATCGCCTCGGTTGACGGTGAGATGGCGTGGCACGTCTTTCGTTTGCTGCCCGAGTACAAGATGGCCGACCGAGAAAGACCGCGCATCCAGGATGTCAATGCGGCTCTGGAGGAGGCGCGGCAGCTCTTGCCGTTCGTGTATTTCGCCAACTTTGTCGGCTCGCAGTGGGTGAGCACCCTGTGCCCGGATTGTCATAACGCAGTGATCGAACGGATCAATCTGGGTGGCTGCGGCTCGAGACCACGCGCCTACTCTCTTAAGAATGGCAAGTGCGCCTCCTGCGGTCGGCCGATGCCGATCGAGGGTGATCCCCCGAACCAGGGCGCGGGAGGAGAGTAGACATGGAAGTCGGCTTGCTTGACGTCGTAGAATGGCAGACCAGGGTTGATTTTCGCACCGGGCAACCGGTTGCTGTTCAACATCCGCGGCTGGACATCGCCGCGCAGGTGTGCGCGGCCCACCCCTATCCTGGCGATATGACCATGGATGGGGCCAGGTGGGTGACTGATACTGCCCTGGACCTGAATGCGCGCTACGAACCCGAGTTCTTCTTTCTTGACTATGCCAGCATGTATTTGCAGTCACTGTTCAAGCGCAAAGACGGCTCTGGAGACAAAGCTCAGGTTGCGGCTCTCTTTGCTGAAATACAGCGCTTTGTCGATGCGACCGGGTTCGAGCCAGTGATTGTGGGCCTGGGAGGCCTGATGCCGCTGCGAGGCCGGATTGAGACCATCGACCTCGATGGGCTGGCCTCTGCCTCCGGGATGAACACCCGGTTTGCCGGCATGTTCGCTCCCTCACCGCGAGACTTGGGCGTTATGACCGAGCGCGAGGGAGTAGAACGCGTGGTGTCTCGCGAGGATTTCCGGGCCGAGTTCGGCGGCAGCGACGCGTTTTACGCTACATCCCCGGACTATTTCGTGCTGGCGCAACCGGGCTATCTGTTCCGTGGAGTGAACGTGAGCTGCCGCACACTTTTCAACGTTCCTGAACCGTCGGATGAGATCCCGCTCTACTCCGCCGTTGGCACCTGCAGCACGATCATCGACGTGCCGGCAATGATCTTGCAGAGCCTGACCAGTCGCAGGACGGCGTTGATTCTGGTAGAGGCCGTTGGCTGCGAGTCGTTCCCGCTGCCTTACCAGCGCCTGTCCAACCACCTGCACTGGTACCGTTACTGCATGGGCCCCGGGCAGTATCTGGCCCTGACCAGCGGCAAGCACTTTGTGGACTATCCCTATCCTCCAGGCTACCGCCTCGAGCTATTTGAGAACGAGGACACCCCCTATCCCTTCTCGGGGGTTTTTCAAGAGATGCCGAATCAGACGATCGGGCGACGCTTCGGCGGTCGAAGCGCAGCGGTGGGGAATCGCAGCATCTTGACGCATCTTGCCGCGGGCACCGACATCGCCATCGAGTGCTTTGCCCGTGGGTTGTACAGCCATGGTGTGCTGGCAATGGTGAGGGTCTAGACCGGGAGGGCGGTGCGGGCTGGCCGTCAGCCAGTTGGGCAGAGGGGCGGGAACCGGGGTTGGTGAATGAGAAACCGGCCGCCCCGCACCATTCGTGCGCCGTAGGGTGCAAGACCGCACCTCGCGTTGCCAACACGGCGATTTGCGGAGTCCAGAGGGCCGTACGTGAGCTCCTGGAGCTCGAGCAAAGCAGAGTCGTGATCTGGTGCGGGGCGAGCTGGCTCGTGTGCTACTCTTTCTTCTCTAGCTCCTCGAGGTGCTGGTTGACAGAGTCGAGTTGCTGCTTGAGCCACTCGGCCTGGCCTTTGAGCGTCTCCACTTCTTGCTCTCGCGGGGGCGGGACAGCCGGGGCGCCGCCGCAGCGTGCCCAGCCAGGGACGCCGGTGGCATAGTACCAGTGGCGGTGGCGCCAGCCACGGCCCCAACCGCCGCCTGCAGTCCAATCCATGGCAAAGGCGCGGCCGGGGTTGGCCTGGAGTGGCACATCACTGCACAAGCCCATTCCCCGCCCCGTGAGAGGTCCTCTGCCCCCAGGGCCAGTTCTGTTTCGTCCGGGCATTTCGTTCACCTCCTTCTACTGATGGTCGCATCACGTTCACAGCTCGTAGCTGCGGCCGTTCACACTCCTGTGTCTTGAGCTCGGGTCGTTGCCCTATCAGTCATAGGCGCGGCGCGTTTCCTCATCCGTCAGGACTTGAGCGATGAGCTTTTGCCACCGGGGCGATTTCCAGGTACCCAGTTTCTGGTGGGTCAGGAAGTAGTTCTGCGGAATCGGGTGGGTCCCCACCACGACCTCGAGGCCGTACTTGGTCGGCACCAGGTCGCAGAATGCCTGCAAGCGTGGGCAAGGCGGATACCCCACCACCAGACCAGTCGCCAGGTGGATGATCTCGGCGCCGTTTTTCTTCATCTCTGCCGGCGCATATTCCACATTGCCACCGGGACAACCCCCGCAAGTGGTATAGCCAACCAACTCGACTTCTTCGCCCTTGTACCGAGCAAAGGCACCTTCGCGGTTGCGCAAGGCACGCAGGCACTTGCCTCCAGCGCAGTTGTGATAGCGGTTGCAGATAATGATGCCGACTCTTTTCACGTGTACCTTGCCTCCCTGGTTGGTTTGTGGTGGCGCTAGGCGCCGCCTGTTCCGGCCCTGCCAACAGCTCCGCTCTTGGCTCGTTCTTGATGGTAATCGCCCTGACCCCGTTCCATATGTTGCTCGTATTCGGCGAGGATATGGTCAATCACCTGCCGGGTGTCCAGCAGGTCGCGTGTCCAGCCAGCAAGAACCTGGTTGCCCAGTTCCGTAAGGTGGTAGACGCGTCGAGGTGGACCCTGTGCTCCTTCTGCCTGCCTGGCTGATCTGAGCCAGCCCCTCTCTTCCATCTCGCGCAGAACGCGGTAGATGGCGCTGGGGTCCATGTTGGCCAAGTCGAATTCTCCGAGACGCTCGATGAGTGTGTAGCCGTGCGCTGGACCGTAATGAAGCAAGAGGAGCAAGGCCGGCTCCACGAAGCGCACTGTCTGCCGAGCAGAGCCTCTCCAGCGCCATCCCCGTCCCCGATGTCCTGCTTGCACTGTTTGCGCTCCAGAATGCGGTCATTGCTGAGTCACTGCACCTACAGTGTAGCATGCTATTGGTGATTTGTCAATAGGCCGTATTCTATCAGCTAAAATGTCACTAGGATGGTATGGTTCACTCAAATGATAATGTCACCGAGGGGACCATGCCGGAAGACGAACAGATGACCATTGACGAGCGCTA
>MWCV01000071.1 GCA_002070215.1 Chloroflexi bacterium ADurb.Bin180
GTCGGGTATCTCCGCCGCTATCCCCTACCGGGTGCGCCTCTACGATGCCATCACAATGGGTGGGGCGGTCATTCTAGCAGAAGATCCCGACTCGGTGGGCGGCGCTAGCGGCGGGGAAGTGGAAGATGGCGCCTCCCCCGTGCCCACGGCCATTGTCCTCAGCTTCTTCGGAGCGGCGCCGCAGAGCGAAGGCATCCGCATCACCTGGGAAACGGCGATGGAGCTGCAGAACCTGGGCTTCAACCTCTACCGCGGGGAGAGCTTCACCGGACCGTGGGTCAAGCTCAACGCAGCGCTGATTCCGGCGCAGAACCCCGGCGCGACCTTCGGCGCGAGCTACGAATGGCTGGATACGGGGGTGACGCCGGAGGTCACCTACTACTACCGCCTGGAGGATCACACCGGCCAGGTGCGCCTGGCTTATCGCGATCTCCGCAGTGCTACCTGGTGGCTGGACCGGCGGAGGCTGGTATGAAGTCCGGGGGTTACATCGAGCTTCATGCGCATTCAAACCACAGCCTGCTCGACGGCGTTCCATTTCCAGAAGATCTCGTCGCCCGGGCAGCGGCCTACGAGATGCCCGCGCTGGCGCTGACCGACCATGACGGGCTTTACGGTGCCGTCCGTTTCATCCGGGCCGCGGAGGCAGCGGGGATCAAGCCAATCTTGGGTGCGGAGCTCACGCTGACCGATGACTCGCACCTGACGCTCCTCGCCGAGACTGCTGAGGGCTATGCCAATCTCTCGCACCTTATTACGCTGGCGCACCTGAACCGGCCCAAGGGCGTTGCCCGCCTCGAACCGGACCTGCTCGCCGGCCATCACTGCGGGCTGATCGCCCTTTCCGGATGCCGCCATGGCGCAGTGAGCCGGGCGCTGCTGGCCGGTGAGCCCCGGCTTGCGCTGGACACCGCATTGCAGATGGCCCGCATCTTCGGTCCGCATCACTACTACATCGAGCTCCAGCGCCACTACCACCCCGGTGACGCGCACCTGGTCCGTGACCTGCACGAGCTGGCGCTACAGCTTGGATTGGGCGTTGTAGCCACGGGGAACGTTCACTACCTGGAGCCGGTACAACGCGAGGTCCACGATATTCTCACGTGCATTCAGCTGAACGCCTCGCTCGATCAGACCGGCGATCACTTGCGCCCCAACGACGAGTACCGCTTTCACTCGTCGGAGACGATGTCCGAATGTTTCGCCGACATCCCGCAGGCGCTTACCAGTACGGTAGACATCGCTGCGCGATGCGCCTCGGCGGCAACGTTCCTGGCGGATGGGCACCAGATCCTGCCCGTCTTTGAGACACCCAACGGCGATAGCGCCCCCGTCTACCTGCGCCGGCTGTGCGAGCAGGCACTACAAGCCCGCTATACTCAACGCCCGCCCCGCGATCTGTTAGACAAGGAACTGCGGATCATCAACCAACTCGAGCTCAGCAACTACTTCCTGATCGTGGGTGACATCATCCACTTCGCCAGGTCCAGCGGCATCCGCTGCCAGGGTCGGGGAAGCGCGGCCAACTCGTTGGTGGCGTACCTGCTCAACATCTCGCCCATCGATCCGGTGGCCACGGACCTGGTCTTCGAACGCTTCCTGTCCGCCGAGCGCTCCAAGACACCTGACATCGACATCGACTTTGCAGCGGACCGGCGCGAGGAGGTGATCCAATACGTCTACAACCGCTACGGGCGCGACCACGCGGCGATGGCATGCACGCTGGTCACCTTCAGGTCGCGATCGGCTGTGCGCGACACGGCCAGGGTGTTGGGCTTCCCGCCGGCACTCGTCGAGCGCCTTACCGACGTGTTGAACGTGCACAACGATGAGAGTGTGCGGGAGGCCGAAGCGCTGGCTGCCTCCTTTGGCGCTGGGCCAGGGCCCCTGGAACACTTGCTGCGGCTGGCGCCACAGTTGGAGGGTTTGCCGCGCCATCTGGGCATCCACAACGGAGGGATGATCCTGTCGGGGCCGCCGCTGGACACGCTGATCCCGCTTGAGCCGGCGACAATGGCGGATAGGACGGTAGTGCAGTGGGACAAAGAGGCGTTGGAGGAAGCCGGTATCGTCAAGGTCGACATATTGGGATTGCGAATGCTTTCGGCGATCGAGGACGCAGTGACCATTGCGGGGCAACTGATCGGGACTCGTCCGGACCTGGACGCACTGGCGCCGGACGACCCTGAGGTCTACGCGATGCTCTGCCGGGGCGAGACCGTCGGCGTCTTTCAGGTCGAGAGCCGCGCCCAGGCCAGCCTGATACCCAACTTCAGACCGCAAACCTTTGGTGATTTGACCATCGAGATCTCGCTCATCCGTCCCGGGCCACTGCAGGGAAACATGGTGCGCCCTTATTTGCGGCGTCGGCAAGGGGTGGAGCCTGTGCGCTATCTCCACCCGCGGCTCAAACCGGCACTGGAGGAAACGCTGGGTGTGATCGTTTTCCAGGAGCAAGTGCTCAAGGTGGCACAGGATCTGGCCGGATTCACACCGGGCGAGGGGGACCAGCTGCGAAGGGCGCTCAGCAACAAGCAGGGCGAGGCCGCGGTCCTGCCATTCAGAGAGCGTTTCCTACGGGGAGCGCAAGAGTTGCAGGTCCCGGAGCCCATCGCCGAGAAAGTGTTCGAGCAGTTGGTGAGCTTTGGCGGGTATTCTTTCCCGAAGAGCCACGCAGCCGCCTTTGCCGTGCTCACGTATCAATCAGCATGGCTGCGCAGGTATCACCCCACGGCGTTTTTCGCGGGGTTGCTGCGCCACCAGCCGATGGGGTTTTACCCGGTGCATGTGGTCGTCTCTGAGGCGCGGCGCTATGGCGTCGAGATCCGTGGGGTAGATCTGCATACCTCAGACGTTGGGGCCACCGTCGAACCTGGGAACACCGGCAAGTCCGAGGACCGGCGAGTTTGGGAACCAGACAACCAGCAAATCCCGGATCCGGGTCCAAGCAAGAAAAAGGGAGCGATCAGGTTGGGACTGGAGAGCGTGCGCGGTCTGGGAGAGGAGGCAAGTGCGACCATCGTGGAAGCTCGCCGCCAACGCCCCTTCCAGTCGCTGGTTGATCTCTGTCAACGCACGGGGTTGGGCCGTCGAGCGGTCGAAGCGCTCATCATGGCTGGCGCGCTTGACCGGTGGAATCGCCCGCGCCGGCAGCTCTTGTGGGAACTGCAGTCAGCACTGGAAGCTGCCGCAGCCCCACCTGCCCTGGACCTTCCACCGCGGGATGATCCTACGTTCACGGCGATTCCTCGCCACGAGCGGCTATGGCTGGAACAGACCTATACGGGCGTTACCGCCGGAGGGCACATCACCGATCTGGTGAGCAGCCAGTTACGGGAGATGGGCGCGACGCCGGTTGCCGACCTCACGCATTGGCCCGACGGCACACAGATCCGCGTCGGAGGCGTCATTGTCGCGCGCCAGCGCCCCCCTACGGCGAACGGTGTGGCTTTCCTCGCCATCGAGGACAGAAGCGGCATCGTCAACGTTATGCTCTACCCGGAGGTTGTCCAGACCTATCGCCGGGCCGTGATGTCACGTTTTGTCCTCGTTGAAGGCGAGGTACGCCGCGACGGTGCCGCAATGAGCATCCTGGGAAAACGTGTGCTGGTGTTGGCCGTCTAGCTCTCGAACAGATGCAAAACCACCTTCTAGCGAGCATCACGGGACTTCAGTCGAATCCTGGAACGCAGGACCTGGATAGGCCCATTACGAGTTCGAGCAGGCCTTGAGCCACAGAGTGCCCTGGGCCGAGAGCTAACTCGCGTCTCACACGTGATGTCCATATCATGGTGACGCTTGGCGTCGTCCACCGTATATATGTACAGACTACTCGTTCTGCAGACCGAGCTCACGGAGTCTCATCTGGGGGAAGCCATGAGGGATCACCTGATCGTCGCGAAAGCTACCTCACACGTTACCGAATCCGAGGAGGATGCCTTTGCTCAGCTCTACCGTGAGCATACCCACGCCGTGTTCAACTACTGTCTGTACCGGGTGGGTGATGCGATGGTGGCCGAAGACCTAACGGCCGATATCTTTGAGCGTGCCTGGCGTTCTCGTCGCCGCTTCGATCGTCGCCGGGCCCAATTCTCCACGTGGCTTTTCTCCATCGCGCGACGAAGGGTGATCGACTGGTACCGAAGCCGGGGGCGTCGTCGCACGGTCGAGCTAGACGAGGAAGTGCCCAGTCCACAGCCTGGCCCTGACACTCTCACTGCCAAAGTGGAAGACCAACGCCGTCTTGGACAGCTCATCAGGGATCTAACTCCCCACGATCAGGAACTGATCGCCATGAAGTATGGAGCGGGCCTGACGAATGGCCAGATCGGGGAGGTCCTGGGCAAGAGCAGTACGGCTGTCGGCTCGGAATTGCATCGCTTGATCCGCAAGCTTCGCCTTCAATGGGAGGACGCCCTATGAGTAGCCACTAGACCTGTTCCGTAGACCCGACATGCAAAAGAGAAAGGAGCTCAATGAGCAACCAACAGACGTGTCATGCTTGGGAAAAGGGACTCAGCGATGCCGATGCAGAGATGGCTCACCGTCTGCAGAGCCTGAAGCGGGATCCCTCGTCCGCACTGGTGGCGCGAGTCCGCAGCATCCCGGTATCGCCGCAGCGACAGTCGTGGCGCATCCCGCGCTGGATCTGGAGCGCGGCGGCTCCCGTTGCCTTACTGGCGGTGCTGGTGGCGGCCTCTCCACCGCTCCTCGCCGCCGTTGCCAGTCTTCAGGAGACCATCGGGAATGTCTACCTGACCATCACCGACCGCTCGCCCGATACCAGCGATGCGACGATCGTTGAGCCTGAGCTCATGTCGCTGCAAGCTGCGCGGACCGCCGTGCCTTTCGACTTTGGCATTCCCAGCCAGGTCCCCGATGACTGGGTCATGGACGAGCAGGTGAAGGTGACTGACCTGGGTGGCGGGCCATTCGTCGAGATTCGGTGGGCCAACTCCGACGAACCGAAAACCTGGATCGAGTTCTCAGCCCGCTCCGCCCTCCAGGATGATGGTTCGCCAAGCGGCCGACGACTTGTCGGCGCCGACAGCTTCCGGGAGATCGAGATCAACGGCCAGCCAGCTGTGATCGTCAGGGGAGCTTGGGATCACGACAGCCGCGAATGGGCTTGGCCGGAGGTGATTACGCTCATATGGACGGTGGACGATGTTGAGTACACCTTGTCCACGAGTGACTCCGAAGGTTCTGAGGCAAGATTGGTGGCTATAGCAGAGTCTACTCGATAGAGCTTGGGCCTACTGGTGATGAGCGACCCGACCAACCGCGCAGACACGCACCAGGCGCCGCTTACGCGGCGCCTACGGGAATGAGGCCCTCCTGCCTCACAATGCGCTGTTCATCCGCCGCCACAATGACTTCGCTGCGCCACTGACGACTGGCGTCGAGGCCCTGATCGAACGCGGTATCACGCTGGGTGGCGAGACCTTGCGGTTCGACCCCATCGAGCCCCTTGCGCAAGCCGCCATCCCCGGCCCGGGTCCCTCCGGGCCTCTAGCCATCCGCTATGGCGTGGCAGAGATTCCCTGGGCCGAGAAACGTGACCCACGGGCCACTCACTATCTGGAGATCGCGCTCAGGGCTGTCTCTGACCGCAGGGGGGCCGACGAGGACCAAGTTCCTCAAGCGAACTTCGTCTTCGTCATCGATACCAGCGGCTCGATGGAAGGCGCCAAGATCAATGGGGTCCTTACGGGTATGCGCGCCCTGTTCGCCGCCCTGCGGCCACAAGATACCATTGGCATTGTCGACTTTGACGTCCAGGCGCGGATCGTGCTTCCAGCGACCAAGGTGAGTGACCTTACGCCCGCAGCCTTCAACGGAGCTCTGCGTCAACTGGTGGCGGCTGGCGGCACGGACATCGCTCTCGGGATGGAAGCAGGTGTGGCTGAGGCCGCAAGCAACGCGACGCCCGGCGCCATCAGCCACGTCTTCCTCTTCTCCGACGGCAACCCGACGGACGGCATTAGGGAGTGGCTCCAGATTCGCGCAGCCATCGTCGAAGCCGTCCGGGGCACCTCCATCCGCGTCTCGACCTTCGGTTTTGGCGCGGATGCCAATGGGCGCGAGCTCGACGCACTGGCCGGTATCACTGGTGGCAGCTACACGCCGGTCTCCGATCCTGCCTCTCTGGGAGACAACCTCGCTGAGGACCTCGCACGGCGCGAGACGCTCGTCGCAAAGGACATCCGTCTCAAGCTGGAGATCGATCCCTCCGTGTCGCTTGTCCACCTCTATGGCTACGATCAGGTCGCCGAGCCCATCGCTCGCGCGGCGCTCGAGCCGGGCACAACGGGCACGGGGGCGCCGGTAGCCACATTTGGGTCCGATGAGGAAGGGTTGCAGATCGCGGTGCCTGATCTGGCTGCAGACGAAGCGTACTGGGTCGTCCTGGAGATCGCCGTGCCGGAATCGCTGGAAATCGTGCTGGGTTTCGCGACGGCAGCGTACGTCGACGCGGCTTCGGGCCAGCATATCGAGGATATGCTCATGCTCGAGACGGAGGTAAAACCGACCACGCTCCCGTCGCACATCGTGTTCCAACATGCCGTTGGGCTATGGAGTAGCGAAGTCGCTTTCTACGCGCTCGACGATCTGTCACAAAACGACCTGAGGACCGCCTCGGCTCGTCTCACAGCGCACGCGTCGGCGCTCGAGGCTGCTTCCGCCCAACTCGAGCGCACATGGCTGGGCAAAGACCTGGAGACCGTGCAGAGAATGGCGCAGCTCGCTCAGTCGCTGGCATCGGGGAACCTGAGCACACGGGCGGCAACCGACACACGCACGCTACTACGTTACATGTTGGATACGTTCGGCCGCGCCCGCAGCGGCTTCACCCCCACGCCAACTCCCTAGCCAGCCTGAGGATGGTCAGGCACGGTCATACCGCGGGAGCGCGCGCACCTCGTCACGCGCGAGCGTAAGAAGGATGCCTGTGTCATCGACCTCGACAATGGCGTCAACCGGGACGATGACGTAGTCGCTGAACAGACCCTGCCGCACAATCAGGTGGGTGATGTGTTGGCCTTCACAATCGACCAGAACGTGGTCGACCTCGCCGAGGCTACCGTCGGCATCACGCACCTTCGTTCCACGGCCTACGACCTTCAGGCTAAAGGGCACCCCTTCGTGAAACCGGTACCGGCGCGAGGGAACTACGCCGGATCCTGCGACGGCTTCGTAAGGAGATGCAGCGTACCGCGTCTGCTCGGGTTGGTACTTACCTCTATCCCAACGCTCAACGGGCACACGGAAGTCGACCTCGCGATACTCCTGGAGGTCGCGCAATGCGCTACTGTGCATGCCCAAGACGATCTGGTCATCAGAAGCGGATTTCACCGCCATGACGGGCACAACTCGGTCCTCGCGCTGTAGGAAGCCCTTCTCGACAATCAGAGCTGTGACACGGTCGGTCGAAGGGTCGATGACAACGCGTGCTAGTCGCCCGCATCGTCCATCATCACAGTGCACCGCTGCGCCAATGCTAAAGCTGAGAGGCAGCTCGCAGCCCTCTCCCAAAGCTGGAGGCATCGATTCATCATCCGTATCGCCAAGAAACCCTGCGCGCTTGTGACTGGCCATAGCTGTACGCTCCTTCGCCGCCAAGACATCGCACAAACACCGATTTTATAATAATAGTATCATCGATTTAGTATATTTGTCAACGGCTGACTTTGCCAATTCTGGCAAAATCATTGACGGACTACGCATCTTGATTACCATGAGTATAGAACTTACGTTCTATACTCATGAAGATTATGTACCTGCTTGTGCCGCACCTACCGGTGCAGGTGGAGTGTCAGAAGCGAGGCCTCCGCCAGGATGACACATCCAAGGGGCTGGTGATCGGGGGCCGGCCCTGGGATGCGTCGGTCGTCCTGGATTGCTGCCCTGTGGCAGAAGCTGCTGGCGCAAGGCCGGGTATGCCGCTGGCCCGGGCCGTGATGCGCTGTCCCAAGGCAGATTTCGTGCCCGCTGACCACACAGCTTACCAGGAAGCGCAGCAGACGCTCTTCGTAGCACTCTTACAGTTCACGGATCGTATCGAGACAGCGGGATTGGGCATGTTCTATGTGGAGACAGGCCAACTCGCCCGTCGGTTCCCCGAGGATGAGGAACTGACGGGAGCCACCGTTGCCGCGCTCCGTGAGGCGATGCCGCTCGATGTGCAAGTAGGGTTGGCCGAGGAGCGTTTCACCGCGGAACAAGCGGGGCTGGCCGCGCGGCCCAACCGCGCCGTGGTGGTGCCGCCGCGCAGCGGACGCAGCTTCTTGTCCTCACTGCCGTTGACGGTCCTGCCCGCCACGCCCGAGATCATCCGCCGGCTCGATCTGCTGGGAATCCGCACATTGGGAGAGATGGCAGCCCTGCCGCGGGTCGCGTTGGTACACCAATTCGGACCACAGGCCGGGTTCTTGCGTGATCTGGCCGCCGGGGCTGATCCGCGCCCCGTGGTCCCCGACGCTCCCCCTCTCGAGCTGCGCCACCGCACGACGCTCCGTCCGCCCACAGTCGACCGCCAGGTGCTGCTGATGGCGGCGCAACGGATGGCCACGGCGCTGGCCGAGACACTGCGTCGGCAGAGCTATCAGGCGCAAGGGCTGCGCATCGAGATCGTCGACACTGCCCAGGTACTCCACACCACGGCCACGGCTGTTGAGCCGCCGACGGCCGACCAGGGACGGCTAGAACGGCGCATCCAGGTCCTGGTCGAACGCGTCCGAGTGGAACGTCCCGTTGAGGGACTCGAGGTGATCCTATACCCCTTGCGGCCGACGTACCTGGGCGTGACACAACTGGCACTCTTCTCCGCTTCGCAAGACCAACGCTGGCGCAGCCTGCAGGAAGCTCTGCGACGGCTGCGGGAGCGCTTTGGCGAGCTCATCGTGATGGTAGCCTCGCTGATCCGTCCGCCCGAACCGCGCCTGATCGAAGTCCGGCCCGGCCAGGACGGGGCCCCAGACGCCTTTATTTGGGAGGGACGCACGTACCGTGTACGTCGGATCTATGAGCACTGGCGGGAACGCCGTTTCTGGTGGGCGCTTCCG
>MWCV01000072.1 GCA_002070215.1 Chloroflexi bacterium ADurb.Bin180
GATGGCTCGCAAGAGCAACCGCCACGAGACCACCTCACCCGGAGCCAGCACCGCGATCTCCCAGGTCACGACCCCCGGACCGACCAGGGTCGGCGTTCTGTCTGGCGCACTCAAGTAGCGCCAGCACTCCGAGTCAGACTCGTCCGTCACGACCACGTGGGTCAATGTCACCATCCCCGTGTTGCGCACGGTGATGCTGAACACCGCCACGTCGCCCAGCGCCAGCACCGCCGGCGGCTCGGGCCAGAGCAGCGCCTTGACCACCTGGATCCCCGCCCGTGGCTCGCGGATGTCCACCGTGGCACAGTCGTACGGTGTCAGGTCTACCCCGGCCAGCGTGTACCTGGTCTCGGCGCAGTTGAGCACCCCCACGTTGGCCGCGATGGCCCGCAGGCGCAGCGTCACCGTCACGCTCTGCCCCGCCGCCAGGGGCCCGATGTTCGCCCAGTCCAGCCGGCCGTTGGCCAGGTCAATGCTGGTCGGGGCCGGTATGGCGCTGTCGTAGGTGAGCCAGTTCTTCTGGTAGCCGTCGTGCAGCGGCACCACCGCCAGCGGCGCCGTGCCGGCGTTCTTGACCACGATCTGCCAGAGCGTAAGGTCCCCCACCATCGCCGGCGAAGGCGACAGGCGCGTCTTCTGGATTGTCAGCCGCGGCTGCCTCCCGTCGATCTCGACCGGCTCGCAGTCGGCCACGGTCTGCGGCGCGGCGCCGGCGAACTCGAACTGTGACGAGGCGCAGTTGAGCCGGTTCGGGCAGGGCGCGTCGGCGTGGAAACGCACGTCGATGGTCCTGGCCGCTCCCAGCGCCAGCGGCCCGATGTTGTGCCACACCAGCTTGCCCGGCAGCACCACATCGGGCGGCGGCGACGCCGCCAGGAAGGTCAGGCACATCGTGGGATACACGTCCATCAGGGGCACGGTGGCCAGGTCCACGCCGGTCACGTTGGTGATGGTCACGTGGTAGATGATGGTGTCGCTGATGGGCACAAACCCCGCTGGCTGGCTGCGCCACTTGTCAATGAACAGGCCGCGCCCGGTCTCGCCGTCGGTGATGTACAGGTAATCGCTCACCGTGCGCGTCTCGACCGTCCCGTCCGCCCAGGTGATCTTCCAGGTAGCGGTGTTCACTGCCGGCGAGCCAGTGCTGACAGCAGTCAAGACCATACCAAAGGTCACGCTAGAGGCGGGCGGCCAGGGACCGGCCCAGTTCCCGAACCACGGCAGTTGCGGCGTCACGGCGGCCGGCACGATGGCATCGTACAGGCTAAAGCTCTGGATTGTGTCGCTGCCCGCGTTCAACAAGCCAGTCGCAAAGGCCACGGTGTCTCCCACATTGGCCACGTGGCTGGAAGGAACGGTGAACCGTTTCCGCACCCTCAGGTGGCGCCCCTGCTCCGGCGCGATGCGCGTGTACACGCACACCGGCCCCAGCCGCGCCAGCGCCGTGCCAGGTGCCGCCGCTGCGGGATCTGGCTGGTACACCGTGGCGCAGTTCTCGGCGGTCACCCCGGCCAGCAGCACCTTCATCTCCAGGTGCACCGCGTAAGTGCCGTACGGCCCCACGGTCTTGTTCTGCCACCCCAGAGTGCGCCTGACACCGTCCGACGTATCCACGTCGGGCACAGGAAAGGCCGAGACCAGGTCCCACTGATCCACGTAAAAGCTGTCCTCCAGTGTAAAGGTCACCGCCGCGCCGGTGAGGTTCTCCACTTCGAGCTGGAACTCGACGATGTCGCCCACTTTGGGCAGCACGGTCGGGTTCCCGAGCATCTTTTTGGTCAGGGCCAGCCTGTGCGGCGGGTCCAGTATGTCCAGGCAGGCAGAGGCCTGGACGTCGGGCGGCTGCGCCCCGCTCGCCGTGAGCCAGCGCAGCGCGGCGAGGTCGCAGATGTCGTGGCCCGCCTTTCTGGCGCGGAAGGTGAGAGTATGCGTCACCACTCCGCCGGGAGGGATCGGACCGGGCATCTCCCAGTCTGCGCCGCCCACCCAGGTGCCATCCGCCTGCTGCCACACGTTGTGCGCGGTCAGCTCCGGCGACGCCGACTGGTACTGTATGTAGTCGGCCGGATACTGGTCGAACAGCTTGTACGAGCTCATGTCCGTGCCGCCGGTGTTGTGAATGGAGTAGGTGCAGGTGACCACGTCGCCCACGTGGATCTCGCCGCCGCCCGGGCCGCGGCATACCTTGCGCAGCACGGCCGTGCAAGCCTGCACCGTCAGTTGCTTGCTGACGGATCTGGACGCCCCGGCGTCGTTCCAGATGGTCAGGGTCACGGTGTAGATGCCCGGCGCGTTGTATTCCGTCGAAGGATCGGCCACGCCGGTGAGCCCGCCGTTGCCCAGGTCCCACTGCTGATGGTGACTCGTGCCCAGGCACCATCGGCTGAGGTTGGTGAACTGCACTGTCTCCCCCGCGCACGGCGAGCGAGGCGCCCAGGCAAAGTTAGCCACAAAGCAGTCCTGGCTGGTCGCCGTGGGCGTGGGCGTCGCTCCGCCCGGTCTGGTGGCGGTGAGTGTGGGCGTGGGCGTTCTGGTGCGCGTGGCGGCGGGGGTTGGCGTGGGCGTGCGCGTCACCCGCGGCAGGTCCCAGAACTTGTTACCGGTGGTGGTCTTGCTGCCCGCAATCGGCGCGGTGTACTGGATCCAGTTGTTGTTCTTCTTTGTCCCGCCCACCGAGCTGGCCCACACCGAGTAATAGCCGCTCGGGTCCGTCTCGACCAGGTTGTAGTAGGTGTAGCGCAGCTCGGTGAAATCCACCCCGAACCAGCCGCTGGCGTTGGTGGTCGTAACGCCCAGCAGGTCGCCAGGATAGATATCCGGCTGCGTCGAGCCGTACACCTTGACCGTGACGCCCTGCAACGGGATGGCATTGGGCGGCTCGGTGTTGGCCTGGCCCTCATAGACCCGGCCCTCCAGCCGCGTGGTCACCACCGCCGAGCTCGTGCCAGGGGCAGCGCCCGAGAGTGAGCCCAGGAACAGGAGCAGCAGCACGACAAAGGAGAGGCACAAGAGGACACGAACGAAGGGGAAACGCTTCTTCTCCATACCAGGTACCTCCCGGTCCTTGCCCCGACCGGCACCCTGGCCGTTCGGGAAAGCGGGAACGGCAGCGCTCGCCGCGCGGCCGGCGCCCGGGCTGACGAGGTCCTCGATGGATGCAGGTTGTTCACGTGCGACCACTGCGGGAGGAGCGATGTGTGCTACGACGGTGACCGACCAACTGCCCCGCCGCTGACCGGCGAGACAGCCCCATTCTGTGGTACTTTGCCCGGCCTGTCAAGTCGCGCCAGTGAGAGTGTGGAATAACTGCCCAGGGAGCGTGAACGACAGGTTCGTAGTTGCCGTAGGTCTCTGAGCTACTGCGAAGAGGCGCTTTAGCGCTCCCCTTCCGGACGGTCTCACCGCGTCAGTGGGTGGGGACAGGCTGACCCCGACCAGCACGTCGGGGCGCCAGTAGGCAGAGCCTGTACTACGAACCTATCGAGGTCTGTAGTTGCCCGGAGTCTTGGCACTACCAGGCACAGGCGCCAGGGTGCTCCCATCCCTCGCCCGCTTTTTCCACACTCTCGCCAGTGGCCCGGGGTCCGCCGGCACCCGGACGCTTCCTCCCGGACCAGTCCATCAGCGGCAGGCGCGCCCGGCAGCCCGGCTCGACCGCGCCGCGGACTTGGCGTGCTTGCCTTCGACGCCCTGCCTGCTCTTTATGACGAGCCAGGCTTCCAGGTGCCAGCCCAGATCACCAGTTATGTCAATGGCAAACCCACGTCGGTGACCCTCTGGTGACCTGCCGCCGTCAGGGCAAAGCACCCTCTGGCGGAGCCGCCGCCGGCGTAATGATGGTCCATTCCGCGGACGGCACTCCCCAGCCGTAGGCATTGCGCGCCGAAACCTGCCAGGCTACCGTCTCACCCGCGCCCAGCTTCATCGGCGGGACAAACTCTGTCTGGGCCAGCCGGAGGGCCATATCGCCGAACTTGAGCCGGTACAGGGTGGCCCCCGGGACCGCCGCCCAGCGAAAGGTGGGCTGCAGGGTGCTCACCGTGCTGCCGTTCGGCGGCGACAGCAGCGTGGGTGTGGCCGCCACCGCGCCGCCGCTCGGCGTGAGGAACGACCACACGCTCGACCAGGGCCCCCACACCGTGCCGTCGGTGGTGGACTGTGCCCGCCAGTAGTAGGTGGTGCCCTCCTGGCAGTTGCGGCCCCATTCGCTCGAGTTGACGCCCTGGAAGTACGAGGGGACAAACCGCCACTCCACCGTGGCGAAATCGGGCCGCCGGCTGAGCTCCAGCCGCACCTGGCCCTTCTTGCCCAGGTTCGAGTTGTTCACCGTGAGCGATGGCGCGACGGTGCTCAGCCTTTCCCCGTTCTGAGGCGACACCAGCACCGGCGCCACCGGCGTGAGGTGCTCGGGCGTGGGCAGCGGCGCCGGCGCAACGGCCACGTTCACTTGCCTGGCCACCACGGCGATGCTGCTCTTGTACACGACCAGCGCGGCTCCCGGTACTGCCGGTTCGGCCTGCGCCGCCGGCGGCCCCAGCGCCAACAACACCGCACTGAGGACCGGACCTGCCAGTGCCGCCCATTGGTTCCTGCGACGCTTCACGGCGTTCCCCCTCGCTTGATCTGTGCTGGTCGTGCTGGCCTCTCAGCGGGGCAGCTCCAGCTCGTCCGGCGCTGCCGCCGGTGTGGTGATGGTCCACTCGCCCGACCTGGCTCCCCAGCCATAGCCATTGCGCGCCCCGACGCTCCAGCGCTGGACCACCCCGGGGTCCAGATCCACCCAGGGCGTCATCTCTGTGCCTTCCACCATAAAGGTGTAGCGGCCCACGGCGAGTAGATACCAGGTGGCTCCCGGAACGGCCGTCCAGCGGAACGTGGGCCGCAGGGTGGCCACTGCCGTCCCGTCCGCCGGGGCCAGCAGCGTGGGCGTGCCAGCCACGGTGCCCCCGCTCGGGGTAAAGAACGACCAGACACTGGACCAGGGTCCCCAGGTCACCCCGTCCAGGCTGGCTTTGGTCCGCCAGTAGTAGGTGCTGCCCTCCAGATAGTTGCGGTCCATCGGCCCGGTGGTATCGCCCTCGAACCACCAAAAGTCAAAGCGCCAGTCCACCACGGCGAAATCCGGCCGGCGGCTCAGCTCCACCCGCGCCTTGCACTGCTGCGCGCCGAACGGATTATGCACCGTCAGCGACGGCGCGATGGTGGTCAGCAGCTCGCCATTGGTCGGCGACACCAGCACCGCCGGCGCCGGAGTCAGATGCTCCGGGGTGGGCAGCGGCGCGGGCGGCTGCCCCACATTGACCTGCCTGGTCAAGACCGGGATCCAGTTCTTGTAGCTCACTTGTGCGCTGGCGTCCGTAGTACCATCCGCCAGCACAGTCAACCACAGCCCGCTGCCCAGCCCCAACAGTACCAGACCGATGGCTCCGAACACTCGCCAGCGCTCGTTCATCCGTTCCTCCCGTTGATCGTCTGGTCGCGCCCGAGTGCGCTATCTCCGTAGCAGCGGCACATAGGCTCTGGTGCGGCCTGCCGCGCTGTACACGTACTGGCACCACTGGTGCTCCACCCGCCGGTCGCTGCCGTCCACCATCCACGCCCAGGCGCAGTTCTGACTGGGCAGGCACACCGCTTTGGCCCGCAGATAGAGCATGGCCTCGAACGTCTCCCCTGGCAAGAGCGGCCCCGCCTGATCCCAGCGCACGATGCCGTGCGGGTCATCCACTACATTGGGCACTGGCCAGGCGGCCACGTACTCCAGGCACGCCGGGTCATAGTTGTCCTCCAGCGGCCCGTGATCGAGGCGCGCGTTGCCGCTGTTCAGCACCACCAGCCGGAACTCGAGCACGTCGCCCACCCGCGGCAGGGTCTGCGGCGAAACCAGACTCTTGCGCACCTGAATGGCCGGCTGACCGCCCGCCAGCGTCACGGTGACGCCCCCCGTGGCGCCAGGCGGCGGCCCCAGCGGCGATTGCCCGGTCACGCTCACGCCGTTGGTGGCATTGGCGCAGACCCCTACGGCCCGCAGCACCACCCGCCACGAGCGCACCTCGCCGATGCCCAGCGCCGCGAACGTCCACAGCAGTTTGCCCGGCCCGGGAAAGCCGGTGCTCATGCCGGGCGCGTCCACAAAGGCAAAGCAGCTCGGGCTGAACGTGTCCAGCACCCCTACGTTGGTCACGGTCACCGCGCCCAGGTTGCGCAGAGTGATGGTGAACGGCACCTGATCGCCCACCGCCACCTGCCCCGCCCCGAGCGGCTGCGCCAGCACCTTGTCGACCCCCAGCGCCGGCCCGGTGGAGTAGACGTCGACCGTCGCGCAGGCTTCTGGCTCCTGCAGCAGCCCCGCCGCCTGGTAGGACGTTTTGGCGCAGTTGCGCCAGCCCACTCCCGGCGTCTTGGCCTTCAGCCGCACCGTGACCACCTGCTCCTGATTCGCCGTCAGTGGCCCCAGGTTTGCCCACTCGAGTTTTCCGCCCGCCGCATCCACCGTGGTCGGCGGCGGCGACGCACCCACATAATCAAACGCTGCCGCCGGGTAGCTGTCCTTGAGCGGCACTGCGTTCACCGTCACCCCGCCCGTGTTCTTGACCCGGATGCGCCAGGCCACCGTATCCCCCGTGTGCGCCGGCAAGGGACTGGTCAGATCTTTGACCACACTCAGCGCCGTCTGATTGCCGGCGATCTTTACCGTCGCGCAGCCGGCGGCCATCATGTTGTCGCCCGGCGGATTGGCCCGCACAAAGGCGCAGTTCTTGGCCGCGGCCGCGGGCTGGGTAGCCCTCATCATGATGGTCGTCTGCCACATCCCTCCCGGCGCCAGCGGGCCACGATCCTTCCACACCAGCGTGCCCGGGCTTTGCGTAGTCGGCGGGATGGGTCCGGCAAGATAGGTCAGGTACGCCGGGTCATAGCTGTCGGTGATCGTCGCCGTAAAGGTCAGCCCGGTCGTGTTGTATACCACCAGCTCGAAGGTCACGATGTTGCCCACTTGTGCTCCAGCCAGCGGGCTGAGTAGCTCCTTCATCATCACCAGCCCCTGACCCACCGGGCCGTTGACCACATAGACAAAGTCACTCACCGTGGTGGTCGAAATCGTGCCGTCTTCCCAGTTGGCCTTCCACTCCACCGTGTTGACCAGTGGTGAGCAGGTAGCGGTAAAGAACCCGTTTGACATGAGCTTCATCCAGCCCCCGGGCCGGATCGAGCCGCCCGCCGCCCAGACAGGCCCTCTGCCGCAGCCAGCCGTCTGCGTGTCGGTGGCAGTGGCCAGGCTGGCAGTCACGGTGCCCGTATTGGTCCACTTGCTTTCCCACTGATAGGGGTCGCCCAGGCTCGCCACGTGGCCGATGGGCAGAGTGTACTTTTTGTACGCGTCAAAGTGCTTGCCCGGCTGCGGGGCCGCCTGCTGGCAGTTCACCGTGATCGGCACTTCGACCGTCTTGGCGCACGGGTCGTTGTGCGTCACGCGGAGCCACACCAGCCAGGTGCCCTTGCCGGGACACTGGAAGCGCAGCTCCACCTCCTGCTGGCCCCCGCTGGCCAGCGTGCCCGACACGGGCATGCTGGTCACCCAGGGCGTGCCGGTGCTGGCCTGCCAGTCCAGCCAGGGCGGCCCCGCCAGGCCCTTGTTCTCGATGTGAAAGGTGTAGGTCGGCACGGCGCTGGCCATGATGCCCAGAGTGACCGGCCACACCCGTATGACGGGCCGATAGATCACATAGTTCTGCACCGTGGTGGCACCACCCGCGACGAAAACCGTCGCCGTGGCGCCGTTGAATCCCGGCGCGCTGACCGTGACCGTGTACGTCCCCGCTGGCAGCGCCAGCGGCCCGTATTGCCCCGTGGTCGTTGACGCCGTCACCACCAGGCTCGGCCCGATCTGCAGCGTCGCCCCGCTGCACGGCGGCGCGAACGGCTGGGGTGTGTCGCCATCGAGCACCGTGCCCCTCAGCCAGCCGCTCGGGCCGGCCGTCGCTGTCCGCGTGGGCGTGCGCGTGGGCCCGGTGGTGGTGCGCGTGACCGTGGGGGTCAGCGTGCGCGTGGGGGTGGGCGTGCGGGTGGCGGAGTCCTGCGCGGTCGGCAGGGGCGTCTGCGTCGGAGTGGCCGTGGGTGGAGCATAGGTATCCCAAAAGTTGTTGTTGACGCGGGTCTTGGACCCCCAGGGCGCGTCGTAGCGGATCGTATCCCAGTCGACCACCGTGCCCCCGACCGAGCTGGCGTTGGTCGACACATAGTCGGGCAGGTTGTCCGCTTCGATAAAGACCTGGTTATAGTTGAACTGCTCCTCAATGATGCTCAGCTCGTAGTAGCCCGACTGGTTCGTGTCGGTCCGGTCGATCAGGTCCCACTTTTGCGTGGTCAGGTTGTAACCGGTGAGCACCACCGTCACGCCCGGGATGGGATCGTCCCGGTTGTCGTCCAGGACATAGCCGGAAAACCACAGCGATCCTGCCGAGGAACGTGCGGGGCCCGCGCTCACGCCGGGCCTGAGGCCAACAGCGAGGAAAAGACACAGCAGCAGAAACAACACCAGCGACCGACTCACATCCGAACGCATCCTGATTCTAGCAGTAGGCATCGCCCCCACTCCTTTCGACGGACGCGCACGAGAACTGCCTGCCACAAGTTGGGGTGTGGCTGCCCAGTACTCGGTCTCGCCAGAAGGCGAGGCCCCTAGCCCGCTATTCTACCACGCCGTCCTCCCGCCGCCCACCGGCCGGTTCACCCGAGTGCTGTACCCCAACGCATCGGAGGCCACGAACACCACCACGCCGTGCACCTGGAACCGCTCCCGGCTGTGCTTGCTCCGTCGTCCCCCCGCACCGCGATCCTGCCCCACTCCAGTATGATACGATTCTTGCTGCTCGTCAACCCTGCTTTGCCGCGCTCACGCCGGAGCCAGTACTGGCGCGGCTTTTGCACTGTGTTGTAGGGGCGGCTCGCGATGTTCGGTCTCAGGACATAGCTGACACTATGTATCAGGACATGGTTGACACTTTGCTTCGGCCTCAGGCCAGG
>MWCV01000073.1 GCA_002070215.1 Chloroflexi bacterium ADurb.Bin180
CGGATGCTTATCTCAAAGCTAGAACCCAGATTCACCGCCTCTGGACCGTCATAGCGCTCCGCCGCCAGCGCGATCCCTTCGGCGGCATCATCCACGTACAGGAATTCCCGGGTCGGCGAGCCGTCGCCCCAAACCGTGACCTCGGCATCCTGACGCGCCTTCGCCTCGACGAACTTTTTGATGAGCGCGGGGATCACGTGGGACGAGTTCGGGTCGAAGTTGTCGCCTGGACCGTAGAGGTTCACCGGTAGCAGGTAGACGGCGTTGAAGCCGTACTGCTGGCGATACGCCTGCGCCTGCACCAGCAACATCTTCTTGGCCAGACCATAGGGTGCGTTCGTTTCTTCGGGGTAGCCATTCCACAGCTCTTCCTCGCGAAACGGCACTGGAGTGAACTTGGGGTACGCGCAAACCGTGCCAACCGCCACGAACTTGCTGAGCTGTGATCGCCGGGCGGCCTCCATTAGCTGCACGCCCATCATGAGATTGTCGTAGAACAGTTCGCCGGGATGCTGCTGGTTGTACCCGATACCCCCGACGTTGCCGGCCAGGTGGACGATGATCGTTTCCGTGAGCCGCACCCCGGTGCTTTGTTCGGTGTTACGGAGCAATTGGCGAATCGCATCCCAATTGCGCAAGTCATAGACCGCCTTGCGCGGCACCACGATGTGGTCTTCAGCAAGGCCACGGGCGCGAAGTCTCGCCACAACACGCTGTCCAAGAAAACCAGCCCCACCAGTGACGATAACAGCTCTGTTGTCCCATGCGAACAATGGCCACGAGATGGGTGTCATGATTGTCATCTTCCCTCCACTGATTCGTACAGCAGCGCAAGTGCCCTTTCCGTCTTTCGAAGACCCCTCCGCCGAAGAGCAGAACCAGCGCGATGCCTGGGGATATCCGGCCCACAGGACTAGGGGGCGCTAAGGCAAGAGGCAAGGCGCTGAACAGCGACCGGGCAGAGCCCTCGTCGAGGACGGGCCTCGGGTCGAGGCAGGCAGGAAACCGTAGCCCTCTGGAATCGAAGGACTGGCGCAGACCACCGGCCGGCGCACCATCCGAGAGAGAAAACTGCGATCTTCAGCGCTTATGGCAACGACGACATCGGCGCGTCTCAGCGCGCGAGCTTCCTCACGTTCAGTCGCTGAATACCATCCCGGTTGCAGACCATGCTGAGTCGTGCGTTGATGCCGGCCACTAGACATGTCAATTGTATCGATGACTTTCCGCGTCCCCGGGCCAAAGTGCCGGAGCGGTTTCGGGAAGACCACGTATTCAACGATGACGACGTCAAAGTGGTTGTTCCTGGAAAGATCGCGCAACAGGACATCGAGCCGGGGATCATACCACCGATCCATAGATGGCCCCTGGTTTCCATTGGGTCTTTGGTGCAGGTAGGTGAGGGGTCCCGCGGGGGGGGGCCATGTAGGGCAGACACAGGAACCGAGGTCCGCAGCAGGCCGCCATTGCCGGCTCATCGCCCCCGGTTTCGGCGCTGATGTGCAAGAAGTGCTCCTCGTGGCCCGTGTTCGTGAGCGCCATTAGCATTCCATACACTCGGGCTCGACTCCCGGCATTCTGCTGGCGCGACGGTAGTGGCGAGATCACCAGAATCCGCTTGGTGGCCCCGGGTCGGCCAAAGGACTCGGCTTTGAAGCGCGGATGGCTACCAGGCATACGGCCTCGCCCCGAAACCATGCAGCAGGAAGTTGGCCAGCCCAACATGTCTGATCAGCCCCAGCCGACCGGACCTAGGGCGTACTCGGGCGAGTCCTCGCGCCTCTGATAGCATAGCCATACTGCCTGGGGGACCTGGGAGCGAAGGCGGTTCGAGGTTCTCCCGCTGTCTGTGTCGTTCTTGGTTCACTGCCACGACATACACATTTTCGTCATTCAGGCCCTGCTTCAGTTCAGAATAGGGCTAGAACTGGTGCTCAGTTTGGTTGGGCTGGGGCACTGTTGCCCTGCCCCCCGCTGAGGACATGAGAGTCCACAGGAGTTGACCTCCGTACCTAGCTGCGGATTGAAGCTGCGGAATCCTTGCGTCCAGATGTCGCTTTGCGCTGTCCTTCTCGGCGAGCAGAGTGCTAAACCCTGTCAGCAGGGAATCAATGGTGATGTCGTTGTAAGGGATCACGTAGCGCGTGTGGCCGAATACCTCTTGGTGTAGGCCAGCAAACTTGCAGCTGTGAGACAGGGCCAAGGTGGGGATACTTTGACTCAAGGACGCAATGCTCGGATGAAAGCGCATGACTATAAGAACAACCTCGGCGCGGGCGACTGCATCGTACCGCCGCAGATGGTGATGGCCCTGGGTAGCCTCGTGGCGGCCGATGGCACCTACGCCGACGTCGTCGGTGATGCCGCTCCCGAGCTGGCTGTGGGCCGCCTGCCGGTGGTGACCGCGGAGGAGCTATCGGCCTACACGGCCAAGATCCAGGCCTATGAGGCGGCAGATCCGAGCGGCTGGTCACGGCAGGTGCTGCTGCTGGCGGATAATCCGGATGCGCAGGCAGGTGACTTTACGGCGGACAGCGAGCTGCTTGCCGGAGCCGTGCCAGGCGGGTACAACGTGCTCAAGTACTATCTCGGCCCGCAGACCGCAGCGCAGGTGCGCACGCAAACACTGGCGGCGCTGACGGCGGGAGTCGGAGTGTTCAACTATGTTGGCCATGGCGGATTGGACTCGCTGGCGGCGGAAAAGCTGCTCAAGAGCGCCGATGTGCCCACACTGGCCAACAGTCCGCGCCTGCCTCTGATGAGTGCGGCGACCTGCGTGGTAGGCGACTATGCCACGCCCGCCTACAGAACGCTGGGCGTACTGATGGCCCTGCAGGGCAACGGCGGCGCAGCGGCGGTGTTTGCACCCACGGGCGAATCCTTCGATGCGGATGCCGTGCCGCTCGACTTGAAGCTGTTCCAGAACCTCTTTGGCGGCCCCGGTGCGCGCGTGGGCGATGCCACCAGGGCGGCGCTCAGCCAGTACGCCGCTGACGGTGGCGCGGTCTATGCACTGCAGACGTACAACCTGCTGGGTGACCCGGCAGCACTGATGAGATGGAGATGAGGCGAGTGTTTCGCCGCAACACGGATGTGGTCGACCGCCACATCCTGGATGAAACGCTGCTGGTGCCGATCCGGGGCGAGCTCTCGGACCTGCAGAGGATCTTTAGCCTGAACCCGGTGGCCGAGTTCATCTGGTCACAACTCGATGGTGTTCAGGACCTGAGCGCCATCGCCGAGAAGGTGGCCGGGGCCTTTGAGGTTGCTTTCCGCCGTATGAACTGCCCGGAGTACCGCTTTCCGGAGGGCGCGGACTTTTTCCGCGCCCTGTTCCGGCGGGCGGAGCAAGAGCGCGTGCCGGTGGCGGGGAGCCTGGAGCTCACCAGGCATTGCGAGCTGGCCTGTGTGCACTGCTACCTCGGCTTTGAGCGCGGCAAGCCGAGAGCGCGCCGCGAGATGAGCACCGAGGAGGTGCTGCGCATCCTCGACCAGGCCATCGCGGCGGGGTGCCTTGGGCTGCTGATCACCGGCGGCGACCCGCTGCTGCGGTCCGATTTTGCGGCGGTGTACCGGCGGGCCAAGCTTGCCGGCGTGGATGTGACGGTCTTTACTAGCGGCACCAGGGTGACCGAGGAACACTGCGCGCTCTTCCGGGACCTGCCGCCAAGGGTTGTTGAGATCACCTTGTACGGTGCCACGGCGGAGACGTTCGAGCGCATCACGCAGGTGCCGGGATCGTACCGGCGTTGTCTGGACGGAATCGATCGACTGCTGAAGGCGGGAGTGCGCGTGGGGCTCAAGACGATGCTGATGACGCTGAACCAACACGAGCTGGGCGAGATGAGGGCGATGGCGCAGGGCCTGGGCGTCAAGTTCCGCTTTGACGGGCTGCTCAATGCCTGCCTGGATGCGTCCAAGGAGCCTCTGGAGTGGAGGCTCGACGCGGCAGAAGTGGCGCGCGCCGAGTTTGACGATCCAGAAGTGCGCCAGAACTGGCTCCGCTTTGCCAGGCGCCATCCGTCGATACCGCCGAACGAGCGCGTGCTGCAATGTGGCGCTGGCGAGACGCAGTTTCACGTGGATGCCTACGGGTGGCTTCAGCCATGCCTGATGCTGCCCCGGTTCTCGTACGACCTGCTGGACGGCGACTGGGCCGAGGGCTGGCGCAGGCTGGCGGCCGTCCGTGAGCTGCGGCTGGATGCGGCCAGTCCCTGCGGGACTTGCACGGACCGGGCGTATTGCGGATACTGCGCCGGGCTGGTAGAGCTGGAAACGGGTTGCACGGCAATGCCGTCACCGTACTTGTGTTCTCTGGCCAAAGAACGAACCCAGGTTCTGGCCGAGTTGCTACGAGAGGATGCGTAAACATGGACCAACTCCGGGCGGAAAAACAGAAGGAAACGCGGGCGCCGTATCACAAGCCGGTGCTGCGCAGCATCTCGCTGGCGGTGGATCAGGTCCTTGGCGATACCTGCAAGGGGATCGATAACAATCCAACCACCAACCTGGGTGGCAAGCAATACGGCTGCGTGACGGGTTTGTGCAAGGTCCATTCCGGTTCCTGAGTGAGAGTGCCTCGTTGCAGCGTGTCGATGAGCCTGCTCATGTTTGCGTTTCCATTGGTGATATCGAGTACCTCGTGACTTACCCGGCCGGGGTGCGTCCGGCGTATCCCGGCCGAGTCCTCGAGAGTTTCCTCGGCGAATCTCCTCTGGCCGGGGACAGGGTCTATGTTGAGTTAGTCAACGGCCCGCCGCCGGACCTGGGTACCTGGCCAATTGCCGCCAGTCTGGGTGAGACCTGGTCCATTCGCAAGAGCGGCTCCCTCCGTTGTATGAGCGTGGGCCGCCCATTTGACTCTCCGCCAAACGGGTTGGCGGCCGTCTGGACTGGCGATGCCAACAGAGTGATGGTCTACTGCTCCCCCGAGTACACCCGGCTCGTGGAGGGTGTGCCCACTATGAGCTTTGTCGGCGGGTACCCGGTAGACCAGGTAGTATTGATGTACTACCTGGCGCGTCGGGGCGGGCTGCTGGTACACGCCGCGGCGATGATCGCCGAGGGGAGGGCGCTGCTCTTTCCGGGAGTGTCCGGTGCGGGCAAGTCCACGCTGACGCGGAGCCTGAGCCAGGACGGCTGGGCCGAGCTGCTGAGCGATGACCGGGTGCTGGTGCGGGAGGCCGCTGGCGGCTACCTGGCCTACGGCACGCCCTGGCCTGGGGATGCCGGGGTGGCCCTGAACCACGTAGCGCCCCTGCGGGCGATCCTCTTTCCGGCGCGGGCAGCGGAGACGCGCATCACGCCGCTCGACCCGGGCCAGGCGCTGGAGCGGCTGCTGCCAGTGGGTTCATTGCTCTGGCACGAGCGGGAGCTGCTGCCGCTGCAGCTCGCGCTGGTAGAGCGCATGCTCAAGGCAGTGCCGGCGTTTGAGCTGGCCTGGTCACCGCAGCGCGGCGTGTTGACCGATATGCTCGAGTTCCTGCACCGGCTGTGATCCCCTTCCTCGCTTGCCTCCCCTGGCAATTCGGAGTAGTATTGTCCACACTGTAACGCACTCCGGTTATGGGCTGCGTCGCCACCCGGAGATCCTCGGACGATAGGAGTTGGAGCAATGGGAACCAAAATCGTGGTCATTGGCGGCGTTGCGGCAGGACCCAAAGCGGCGGCCAGGGCACGGCGTCTGGATCCACAGGCCGAGATCACTCTGATTGAAAGAGATGACCTCCTGTCTTACGCTGGCTGCGGCCTGCCCTACTACGTGGGAGGCGCGGTGAGCGAGCGCAAGCAGCTCCTCTCGACGCCAGCCGGTGTCGAGCGCGACGTGGGCTTTTTCGCCAAGGTCAAGAACATCAAGGTGCTCAACGGCACGGTCGCGGTGGGCATTGACCGGCAGGCCAGGCAGGTCGAAATCCAGACCAAGTCGGGCGGTGAGGTGCAGCGGCTACCTTACGATAAGCTGATCCTGGCTACTGGCGCTGAGACGACGGAACCGCCCATTCCCGGCAAGGATCTGGGCAACGTGCTGCGCCTGAAGAAAGTAGAGGACGCGGACCACTTTCGGGCGTACCTGGAGGCGCATCCGGGCATCCAGTTGGTGATTGTCGGCGGTGGGCTGATCGGCCTGGAGATGGCCGAGGCGGCCAGGGAGCGTGGCTGCCAGGTGACGGTGGTGGAGATGCTGCCGCACGTCGCGCCCATGCTCGACGCGGATATGGCCGTGCTGGTCGAGAAGCACCTGCGCGAGAAGGGTGTGCAGCTTGTGACCGGCGCCAGGGTAGAGCGCTTTGAGGGCGATGCCCAGGGCCAGCTCACCGGAGTGGTGACGTCCAGCGGCACCCTGCCGGCCGCTGCGGCGCTGCTGGCCGTTGGTATGAAGCCCAATGTCGAACTGGCCAAGAAGGCCGGCCTATTGCTGGGGGCAAGCGGTGGCATTGCCGTGAACCAGTACATGCAGACGTCGGACCCGAACATCTATGCGGCAGGCGATTGCACGGAGAAGAATTGCGTGGTGCGGGGTACGGGCTGCTTCCTGCCGCTGGGTTCTGTGGCCAACAAGGAAGGGCGCGTGGCCGGCTCCAATGCGGTGGGACACGCCAGCCGGTTCCCGGGAGTGGCCGGGGCAACGGCGCTCAAGGTCTTTGACTGGAACGTCGGCCGGGCCGGGCTGAGCGTGGAGCAGGCCCGGGGGTTGGGCATCGACACAATGTCGCTCACTGTGGTGTCGAGCGACCGGCCGCACTATTACCCGGGCAACAAGCCAGTCATTCTCAAGTTGATCGCCGACAAGGCGAACCGCCGGCTGATCGGCATCCAGGCGGTGGGACCGGGCGAGGCGATCAAGCGCGTAGATGTGGCCATTACTGCCATGACCGCTCGAATGTCGGTCGAGGAAGTGGCCGAGCTGGATCTGGCCTATGCGCCACCGTACTCGGAGGCGATGGACGTATTGCTTACCTGCGCGAACGCCCTTTCGAACAAGCTGGATGGGCTGTTCAAATCGGTGGGAGCACTCGAGCTGAAAGCCGAGATGGACGCCGGCCGAGCGCCTTTCCTGCTGGACGTACGCACCCCGGCTGAGTGCGCCAACGGCTGCCTGCCAGGCGCGGCGTGGATTCCGCTGGGGGCGCTGAGGACGCGGGCGGCCGAAGTGCCGCGCGAGGGACGGGTGGTGATCTATTGCAAGACGAGCCTGCGCGCCTGGGAGGCCGTGCGCATTCTGGCCGGCCTGGGCTACCGGAACGTCGAACTGCTCGAAGGCGGGGTTGCCGCATGGCCATTCGAGCTCGGGCCGGCTCCGGCGAAATAGGGCGCCTGCTGTTGACGGGGTTGGTCGCGGCGATGCTGCTCAGCGCCTGCGACCACCCCCGCTTCAAGCTGGAAACGGAAGCCGACGTGGCCCAGGCCATCCAAGATGGCGCGCTGGGTCAGGAGCTGGCGGAAAGAGCGGTCAAGACCGGGGAGCTGTGGCTGAGACAGCAGGAGGACACCGGCCTCCCTTATCGCACGTTCTGCTACTCGGACTATCGCGCCGGCTACACGGTGCTGCTGGAAGGGGATCGTCTGGTGCTGTTGTGTTCTGGCCTGGGTGGCGGCTGTGCCACGGCCTATCGACTGCGGCGCTTCTGGCGGTTAGGCCTGCTGACATACGAGTTCCAGGTGGGCAGCGGCGTATCCAGGACCAAGCACGGCCGTTATGTGCTGGGCACGGGTGTGGCGACCTGGGACCGTTGGCCGTGATCCGAGCCTTGGTAGCATTCGGGGGGCGCGTCGCGTGATGCGCCCCTTTACTGTTCGCGAGAGTGCCCGCGCGCGCCACGTGCGGCTGCACCTGTCGCTGGCCGAGGGGCTGGTGGTGGTCGTGCCCAGAGGCTTCGACATGCGCCGCCTGCCGCAGATGCTGGCCGACAAGGCCGAGTGGGTCGAAAAGGCCTGGGCCAGGCTCACCGCGAAAGGGGTGCGCAAGGGGCCGAACGGCCCGAGCATCGCAGCTTTGAGGGAGCCGCCGCGCAGCATCGCGCTGGAGGCCGTGAGCGAGACCTGGACGGTGACCTATCGGCGCACCAGTGCGGCCGGGGTGACGGTGCGCCAGGGCGCGAGGCGCACACTGACGGTGAGCGGCAAGACGAGCAGCGCGCCGCTCGTCAGGGCGGCGTTCAGGCGCTGGCTGCTGCGGCGGGCCCACGAAGAGCTCGAGCCCTGGCTGGCACGGCTGGCCAGGGAGGGCGGCTACAGCTACCAGCGGGTGCTGATCAAGTGCCAGCGCACGCGCTGGGGCAGCTGCTCGGCGCGCAAGACCATCAGCTTGAGCCTCAAGCTGCTGTTCCTCAAGCCCGAGCTGGTGGAGTACGTGCTCTGGCACGAGCTGTGCCATACACGGCAGCCCAATCACTCGGCGGCGTTCTGGGCGCTGTTGTCGCAGCACGAACCGCGCTAAGCTCTCCGCAGGCGTCAGGTGAGGGCTGCGGCCAGGATGGTACCGCGCTGGGTTGACTAGGCTCGCCGTTCGAGAGTGTGGAAAAACCGGGCGAGAGATGGGAGCACTCTGGCGCCTGTGCCTGGTAGTGCCAAGACTCCGGGCAACTACAGACCTCGATAGGTTCGTAGTACAGGCTCTGCCTACTGGCGCCCCGACGTGCTGGTCGGGGTCAGCCTGTCCCCACCCACTGACGCGGTGAGACCGTCGGGAAGGGGAGCGCTAAAGCGCAACTACGAACCTGTCGTTCGCGCTCCCTGGGCAGTTATTCCACACTCTC
>MWCV01000074.1 GCA_002070215.1 Chloroflexi bacterium ADurb.Bin180
CTCGCTCCCGCCGTCGGCATCGGCGGATGGCTGTTCGTGTTCCTGACGGCCATGTTCGGAGGCAACCCGGCCGCGCAGGTCATTCAGATCGTGGTCCTCGTGATTATCGTCGTGCAGGTGTTCACCGTGCCGGGGGTGCGTCGCTTCCACCGGCAGACGGGCTATCGCTGGTTCGTCTTGTATGGCATCGTGGATTGGGTGGGCGTCGAGATGATCCGCAGCTTGATCCCGCCCATCAACACGCACGCCTTTATTGCTCAGACGATGTACACCCAGCCCTGGATGTTGCAGCCCATCTCCATCTTGAGCATCTACGGACTGGGGATCGTGCTGGTGCTGGTGAACTATGCGCTGGCTCAGGTCGCGCTCGTTCTTCTGCAGGGCAGGTGGCTCCCGGAAGAGTCGCCGCACTGGAGCCGTTCGGCGGCACTTGGCTGGCTGGCAGCTGCCGCAGTGGTTCTGGCCGCCTGGATTGGCGTTTCGCTGCTGATCCTCTCAACCGCACCGAAGGATGCGCCGCACATCCGCGTTGCGGCGATTCAGCACAACTTTGCGCGGCCCGGACACCAGGACTCGCCCGAGTCGCAGACGCTGCGCCTGCAGGCCCTGAGCCAGCAGGCACGTGCCGCAGCGCAACAGGGCGCGCGATTCATCGTTATGCCGGAACTCGGTCTGGGTTTCGATCCCCAGGTACAGCATACCGCGGAGTTGACCGCGCTGGCCGCAGAAACCAAGGCCTACCTGCTCATCGGCTATGGTCTGGACGATCCCCGCGGCTGGCGCAACGAGGCAGTGCTGCTCACGCCGGAGGGGAGATTCCTTGCGGTCTATGGCAAGAACCACCCCACTTCTCCCGGCGAGCCGCGCATCGTCACTGCTGGCGTGTACCCGGTGTACGACACGAGCCTCGGCCGGCTGGCAACGATTATCTGCAACGACGTACATTGGACGGACACGGCGCGCACGCTGGCACTCAAGGGTGCGCAACTAATTGCCGTGCCGACGTTCGAGACACCTGGCATCGCGCTGGAGCAGGTAGCCCAGAGCGTGCTGCGTGCAGTGGAGAATCGCGTGGCAGTGGTCAAGACCGACTCGGCTTATGCTGCGGCGATCATTGACCCTTACGGCAAGATCGTGGCCCTGCGCGACGCCTCGCCGGACGGAGCTGCATTCGCGCTGGTGGCCGATGTGCCTCTGGGAACGACGACCACGCTCTACAGCCGACTGGGCGATTGGCCGGGCTGGCTGAGTCTGGGCGGGTTTGCGTTCTTCATGGTCTTCCAGGAGATCAAGAATCGACAAAAGCCGACACTGGGCTGACCAGCCCAGGCTGATTGCGGGAGGGCCCGGCTGGCGGGCTGCGCCGGCTTACGCGGGCGTGCCCCGGGACACTGCGCCGCACACCGCACCGGGCGCCTCGATATTTAGCTGAAGAAGGGAAAACACTGATGGAAAGACAACCGTTCACGCGACTCGCCCCGGGCGACGTAGCCGAAATCGTGCTCTTGCCTGGAGATCCAAAGAGGGCCAGGTTCATCGCCGACTTTTTCGACCAGGCGCACCTGGTCGCGGAGAATCGCCAGTACGTCACCTACACCGGCACGTACCAGGGCACGCCCATCAGCGTGCTGGCCCCAGGCATTGGCTGCCCGGCGGTGGCCATCGCCGTGGAAGAGCTGGTGCGCGTGGGCGGCAAGACGTTCATCCGCCTGGGCACGGGCGGCATCCTGCAGAAGCACATCCCGGTGGGCAGCGTGATCATCGCCACGGCGGCCGTGCGCGGCGACGGCACCAGCCGCGAGTACTTTCCGCTAGAGTACCCGGCCGTGGCCAGCCTCGAAGTGGTCGAGGCGCTCGAGCAGGCGGCCAAGGCGCACGGATTAAAGCCGTTCGTGGGCATCATCCGCGGCCACGACGCGTTCTATATGGAATCGATGCTGGCACGGGGCGACTATCTGGCTCGCGAAAAGGTGTGGATCGACAGCAACGTACTGTGCACGGAGAACGAGTCGTCGCTCTTGTTCCCGCTGGCCACGGCGCGCGGCTGCCGCGCGGGCACCATCCTGGCCGTGGGCGGCCACCACCACTTTCCGAGGAAATCGATGTTTGCGGACGCGATGATGGACCTGTTGGGTCAGGTGACGCGGGTGACGCTGGATGCGGCTGTCCTGCTGGCCAAGGCAGGGCCGGGCAAGGGAGCAGCGACGTGTTCAAGCTGATCCGCAACGGCATCGGCTTCTGGGGGCCGGACCGGACCGTCGGACCGATGCACCTGTTGGTCGACGGCGACACCATTGCGGCGGTGAGCCGCAACGAGATTCCCGCGCCGGAGGGCGCCAGGGTCTATGACCTCAACGGGCGGCTCCTGCTGCCCGGGTTCGTCGACGCCCACACTCACCTGGCCCAGTCCTACGGCCGGGGCATTTATGACAATCGCCACCTGACGCAGTGGCTGTGGACGATGATCCGCTACCTGCACCTGGACGAGGACGAGACCTACACCGCAGCCCAACTGGCCTGCATCGAAGCGCTCAAGAGCGGCACCACCACTGTGGCCGAGATGACCAGCCTGGGCGTGAACGTCGATGCCTCCGTTCAGGCCATCGCCGATTGCGGGCTGCGCGGCGTAGTCAGCTCGTGCCTGGGTGACTACCAGGAGGGCGACAACCCGGCGCCCCCGCTGGACGCAGAGGGCGTGCTCGAGGAGATGACGCGCCTGCACCGCCAGTGGCACAACAGTCACGAGGGGCGCATCACGGTACGCCTGTCGCCGGTGGGCCTGCCGGCCTGCAGCGAAGAGCTGATGCGCGGCACACGCGCCCTGGCCGACGAGCTGGACGTGGGCATCCACACCCACTGCTGCGAGGGCGAGATAGAGACCCAGAACGCCTACGAGCGGTTCGGCTGCAGCGAGGTCGAGGCACTGGGTCAATTCGGCGTGCTCGGGCCGGACGTGCAGCTCGTGCACTGCGTGTGGCTCACCGACCGCGACCGGCAGCTCATCGCCGAGAGTGGCTCGCACGTGGTGCACTGCCCATCGACGAACTTGAAGATCACCGACGGCCTGCCGCAGATGGTCCCCCTGCAGCGGCTGGGGGTGAACATCGCCCTCGGCTGCGATGGCCAGTCGAGCAGCGGCAGCTATGATCTGTTCAAAGAAGCGCGACTGGCCTCGCTGCTGGGCAAGGGTCTCTCCGCGGACGCCGCCGCGTTTCCGGCTGAGACGGCACTGGAGATGATCACGCGCAACGGCGCCAGGGCCATCGGCCTGGGCGAGACGGTGGGCGAGCTGACCGTCGGCCACAAGGCGGACCTCACCGTGATCGACTATCCGCAGGTGCACCTGATCGACGAGCAGCGTCTGCTATCGAACCTGATCTATGCCGGCAGCGGAGGCGACGTCGACTCGGTGTTGGTGAACGGCGAGGTGCTGATGTGGCACCGCGAGTTATTGCACCTGGACGAGCAGGCGATCCTGGCCAAAGCACTGAAACAGATGAGGCGTGCTGCCCGCATCCTACCAAACTGAGGAGGTTCGATGAGCGACCA
Organism: Chloroflexi bacterium ADurb.Bin180; assembly: GCA_002070215.1. Lineage (NCBI taxonomy): Bacteria > Bacillati > Chloroflexota > Chloroflexi bacterium ADurb.Bin180. The sequence continues at coordinate 3,550 of MWCV01000074.1, forward strand.
ACCGCGTATCCTGGGTGCACCGGTCGACCAGGACCGGCTGCAGGAGGACCTGAAAAAGTACCAGCAGAAAGCGCTCGAGCTGGGCGCGTCCGGCGCAGTGGCCGTTCCCGTGGCTTCGATCGAGGTCGATGAGCGGGTGAGATTAAAGTGCCTGTCACCGCGCTGCAACCAGGCCGGTCAGACGCCCAACTGCCCGCCCAACGCCCCTGACCTCAAGCTGGTGCGCAAGGCCCTGGCCCGCTATCAGTGGGCTATCCTGATCAAGTGCGACGTGGACGTGGCCGAATTCGACCCGGCGAAGGCCGCCTCGCGCAAGCCAAAGGAAGGACGCCACGCCTTTCACAGCAAGGGCAACCAACTGGTCGAAGAGCTGGAACGGCTGGCCTTTCGCGATGGCTATCATCTGGCGATGGGCTTTGGCGGCGGGTCGTGCCGCGACGACCTGTGCGGCGGAGAGCCCTGCCAGGTAATGCAGAGCGGCGAGTGCCGCCACCCCTACCAGTCGCGGCCATCGATGGAGGCCATTGGCATCGACGTGATGCCGCTGGTGTACCGCGCCGGCTGGGCGGCCTATGCCATGCAGAAAGAGATCACCACGGCCATGACCGTGGGCATTGTGTTCGTTGCCTAGGGGCGGCTTGGCCGCGGGGCTCGACTGTGTTATACTCCGGCCCAGTTTGCTACTGAAGGAGGTTTCTGATGAGACGCAGTGACACAAGGCCATTGGTGATGATGGGGAAAGGCACACTGTTTCCTGCCTTCAAACAGAACGCCTGTTTCCTGCTTCTTGCACCGCTTCTGTGCCTTCTACTTCTCCCGAGAGGAAATCAACAGCAAGTAGAGCAGGCTGGCGCTCAAACGGCAAGCTATCTCGGCGGTTATGTGTTTCCCATTTCCGCCAAATGGGGTGAAGACGTCGACTTCCATCTTTCCACTACGGCCAGCAAGGTCAAGATTGAGATCTTCCGTCAGGGAGTGGTTCAGGAAAAAGTGGCGGTGGTTGAGGAGGTAAAGGGAACCTATTTCCCGTGTCACCATTCCGAGGTCGGCTGCTTTTTCCCCAAAGTCTATTCGCTGACTCTGGATTCTCGTTACCGACCGGGTCTATATTTGGCCAAATTCATCAATAAGGATGCGCCTACCGAAGAAGACCTGGCCTATTTTGTGGTCAAGCCGGATCAACCGGGCTCTCTTTCCCAAATCGCCGTAGTTTTACCCCTTAACACCTGGGAAGTTCACAATTTCAGGGACGGCCGGAAGGTCTACCCTTCGCCCTATGAGCCGGGTTATGAAGGGCGGGCCAGAACCGCGTCCTTCTTACGACCGTGGGCCGACATCTGCTATAACCTGGAATTGGGTTATCCGATAGGCGGTCCGGCCTACATTTGGTGGTTGGAATCCCAAGGTTACTATCCCGAGTACCTGACGGATGTTGATTTGGACAGAGACCCGGCCATCTTAAGCCACTACAGGGTCGGCATCAGCATTGCCCATCACGAATACTGGTCCTGGAACATGAGGGACAGTGTCGAGAGTTTTGTGAACAGCGGCGGCAACTTTCTTTTCTTGAGCGGCAACGTTTCCTGGTGGCAAGTCCGTTATGAAAACGATCATTCTCTAATCCGCGTTTATAAAGTGAAAGAAGAAGATCCCTTCTATCTTGATGGCGATAGAAACAATGATCGCCAGGTGACGGTCAATTGGTACGACGATCCGGTTTACCGGCCCGAAACCCTGATGACCGGAACCGGCTGGTTTTACGGCGGTTTCTGGGAGCCCGGACCGCAGCCTTATGACACTGACGATCCGAGTCATTCGCCGGGATTTAGAGTTTACCGGACAGCGGATCCGGAATGGAACTGGGTCTACGAAGGTACCGGTTTGAAAGACGGGGATCGAATCGGGGCAGCAATGTTTCAATCAATGGTGGAAAACGACGGCACCATCATTAGCTACAACAGTCAGGGTTTGCCCGTCGTGGCGGAAACCGAAAAGTCCAAAACCCCAGCCAACTTCACGATTCTGGGGGTTTCCAATCCGACCAGAAGCGGGAGCCGTTACGGCCGTTCGGTGATGGGCATCAGGAAGACTTCAGGCGGCGGCATAGTCTTCACCGGCAGCCAAGAGTACCTTGCCGCCGGTTTCATGGCCCGGGATCCGGCGATTGAGAGAATCGTCTTGAATCTGTTGGCCAGGTTGGCTCCGGGCGAAAGAAAAGAAAAGGAAGCCTTGCCCTATTCCACCGGCGGCTTGAAGGTGATTGAATTTGAGCCGGCCATGTCTTCTGCAGTCTTTGATTTTCAACTGGAAAGCGCCGGTTGTTCGCTGAATTCGAATCACGATTCCTACTGGATTTGGGTTCTACCCGAGGACCCGGCGGACAACGGTTCTCTGTATTACTCTTTGGGAAGCGAAACAAGCTGGTTCGCTTTGAGGCCTTCGGCGACCAATCCCTGGACGGTCTTGGTCCAGGTCAACACCGGTCAGCCCCGCGAGTTTCGCCTGCAAAAGGAGCGTAATTACCGATTCAGTTTCTCTCCCCGGACAGGGACCACGAAGATCAAGAAGATACTGTTGACTAATACCCAGTACTTCTACCCGAGCCGGTTTTCGTTTGAGGATAAGAGTCAGCTGGTCATCAATTTGCCGGCTTGGTCGGAGAGTGTGCCCCAGCCGGTTCTTGTCGATCTAGCGCCGGCGGCAGACAGCTATCTGGAGAGCTGGACACCAACGGTCAATTACGGCGGTCAAGCTCTCCTGAAGGTTAAGAATGACGGCGTCAACAAGTCGTTGTTGAGTTTTGATCTCGCCTTCCTAAACGGAACCAATGTGAACCGGGCGTTCTTGAAACTCTACCTGCTTCAGAATTCCGGTAACGCTTCAGTCACTGTTGGCACAGCCTCACTGAGCAAGAGCTGGCTGGAAAAGCAGGTTAACTGGCAGCAGGCGAAGGGCGGCCTGCTCTGGGCCTCACCCGGTGCGGCGGGTGCGGACGATTACCAGAATTCGTCGCTGAACCTGTTTAACCAGCAAAGAATCCAGGCCACCAGTCAGTGGTATTACTTTGAAGTCACCGACCAGATTAAGTGCTATCTGGCCAACCCGGCCAGCTTTCAGGGGTTCCTGCTTCTCCCGACCGGGATGAATTCCGCTTCCACGGTCTTGAGCTTTGCCAGCCGAGAGTATCCCTCGGCCGGCTTTCGGCCGGTCTTGGAAATCAATTACCAGCCCCAGAGTGCCTCGGTTTCGCCTACGTTAATGCCGACTCCAACCGTGTTTGTCAACCCCACACCAACCGCGTCCGTAAGCCCAACGCCGACCGCAACATCGACTTCAACACCGACGCCGACGCCAACAGAGTCGCCCATTCTGAGAGAATGCAATCCGGAGTCGACTGTAAGCCGTCAGTACCATCAGGATAGCTCGACTCTGGCCAGTCCGCCCCTATTCTGGGATGTGGATTTCGGCCGGAGCTTCAGTTTGGCTAAAGCCGCCCGTTTGGAGGAGATTAGAATCAAGGTCAAGAACTACGGTGGGGGTCAGAAGACGGTGGCAATAGCCATTACTACCTCGGCCAACAGGAGAGTGGAGAATAGTCTACCCGCTCCGCTGATCTGGCAGGGAACAGCAGCAATCCCTTGCTGCTATCACGAAGGTTGGGTTAGTCTCGACCTGAGTCAGAAGAATGTTGTCCTAGACAGCTCGACCGACTATTATGTCTGGGTCATGGATAACAACGGTTACCGTGCCATTTCTTGGTTCAGAGGCTCCCTACTTATTACTGGGCGGACCTGCGTCGGCAGTGGGCGGCTGCCAACGGCAACGCCCGCCGTTTCATTCACACCGTCCCCAACGTCAACGCCTTCCGGCTTCGCTTGCACACCACTTTCGACTCTGGAGAAAGCTGCCGCTTATGAATTGGGCAACAACCCCAACACGCTTCCCGACGACTGGAGTACCAGCTTCCGGAGAATCATCAAGCCGGTCTTTGCCGGCCAGGGAGGGCGACTGAAGATCTACCTTCACAATTGGGGCCAAGCAGGCAAAACGGTTAACTATGCCATAACCGAAAGCAACGCCGAGATTGTCAACAGCAGCTTGACGTCAGTAGTTGCCAGCGGTTCTCTGATGCTGAACGGCGGTTATGACGGCTGGCTTGAGGTCAATCTGCCGTCGAAGGTTCTTCTGGAACCCCGAGAGTATCTTCTTTGGGTCAAAGGACAGAACTCGTACAGAGGTGCTGCTTGGAACTGCAATACCACTCCTCCCAGCTCGGGCCTCTTTCAGCTCTATCTGTATCGCTGCCAATGAGTGCCGCTGGTGACGGCGAGGCTCCTCTCGGATTGGTGCTCCCAGAGGATCAGGATGCTGTAGAAGCAGCACATTCATTTTGGGCGACTTCCTTTGTTCCTGCCAGGGCCGGTAATTGAAAGTGGGGAACCCGACCAGAGCCGAAGACAAGGGGAAATCGAGCGCGGCGACAGAGAGACATCGTCAATGGACGGACTCTCACCTTCTCCAGGATTGTCGACACAAACTAAACTCCGCTTTTGGCTTTTCTGGTTTCTTCTTGAGTTGAAGAGGCCGGCAGCGACAATTAAGGCCCTTCCGGAACCAGAGCGGAAGCGGTGGTCTGATAGAGCAGTCTCACCCCACCCGGGCCGAGTGGCATATTTGTGGCGGCAGTGACCAAGACCGAGTCGAGCCGAGCGTCGGCCAGGCCTCTTCGCCAGTCCAGGGAAGGCCGCCACGCCTTTCACAGCAAGGGCAACCAACTGGTCGAAGAGCTGGAACGGCTGGCCTTTCGCGATGGCTATCATCTGGCGATGGGCTTTGGCGGCGGGTCGTGCCGCGACGACCTGTGCGGCGGAGAGCCCTGCCAGGTAATGCAGAGCGGCGAGTGCCGCCACCCCTACCAGTCGCGGCCATCGATGGAGGCCATTGGCATCGACGTGATGCCGCTGGTGTACCGCGCCGGCTGGGCGGCCTATGCCATGCAGAAAGAGATCACCACGGCCATGACCGTGGGCATTGTGTTCGTTGCCTAGGGGCGGCTTGGCCGCGGGGCTCGACTGTGTTATACTCCGGCCCAGTTTGCTACTGAAGGAGGTTTCTGATGAGACGCAGTGACACAAGGCC